>DUVG01000019.1 GCA_012841175.1 Clostridium sp. | reverse complement strand
TCTGTATGCGTACATCTTTTCCCCCTATATGCTTCTCTGCATTTTTTAAATAATCAAGAAGTAAATCCATTAAAGAATCTACTTCTGCTTTTGGTCTTTTCCAATTTTCTGTAGAAAACGCATACACTGTAAGATACTTTATTCCTATATTCCCACAAAAGGTAGAGATGGTCTTTAATGTCCTTGCACCTTCTCTATGTCCCACCGTTCTAGGAAGACCTCTTTTTTTTGCCCACCTACCATTCCCATCCATTATTATAGCAATATGCTTTGGCAATTTATCCATATCCACTTTAGTGATATATTTATTTTTTTTAAAAAGTCTATTAAATAAACTCATTTTTGACCTCCAAAATGTGCCACAACAAAACTTATTGGCACTAAACCAATGTCAATATTAACAAAATACATTTTATCAAAAGCAAATAATATTGTAAAGCTAAGTAAAAATATGAAAAAATATAAATAAGTTTGTAAACCCCTCTCAATAAAAGAGGGGTTTACAAACAACAAGTTCAATATCTAATTTATTCAATTCCCTTGCATTTATTACTCTATAATCATCGTCATACCCATTTGATGGTTTTTTAGGTGGTGATGTAACTTTTACAGAATATAAACGTCTTCCTTCTTTTTCAAGAATTTCTTTAGCTTCTATAAAAGTCAATGCTAAAACCTTATCAATCATGTTCCTTTTATACCTCAAGCATCTCTTCTTCTTTCTTCTTAACAATAGAATCAATATCCGCAACATACTTGTCGGTTATTTCTTGAATATCTTTTTCAGCAACTTTTAAATCATCTTCAGTAATTTCTGAATTTTTTTTCATAGTTTTCATTTTTTCAATAGCATCTCTTCTTATAGCTCTAATTGCAATTTTTGCATCTTCTCCGTATTTTTTCACTACTTTTGTAAGTTCTTTTCTTCTCTCTTCAGTTAGAGGAGGAAACACTAGTCTAATTACTTTTCCATCGTTATTTGGATTAATTCCTATTTCTGACTTTTGAAGTTCTCTTTCAATATCCTTTAGCAGTTTATCTTCCCATGGCTGAATTACTATAACTCTTGCTTCTGGAACAGATATATTGGCTAACTGATTAATAGGTGTAGGTGTTCCATAATAATCTATACTTATTTTATCTAAAATTGCTGGGTTAGCTCTGCCAGCCCTGACACCATTAAGTTCTCCCTTTAGAACACTTAAAGTTTTATTCATTTTCTCTTTTAAATCTTTATATTCCTCTTTTGACATGCTACCACCTCTCCTTTATTTATTTATTTGTTTATTATTGTTCCAATGTTTTCACCTGAAACCACTTTTACTATGTTTTCAGGGTTGTCTAAACCAAAAACTATAATAGGTATATTATTGTCTTTACAAAGTGAAGCTGCTGTTGAATCCATTACCCCAAGTTCTTTATTGAGTACATCTAAATATGAGAGTCGGTCAAATTTTTTAGCATTTGGATTGGTATTTGGATCTGAGTCATATACAGCATCAACTTTCTTTGCTAACAAAATAACTTCTGCATCAATTTCCGCCGCTCTAAGTGCCGCAGTGGTGTCAGTTGAAAAATATGGATTTCCTGTACCACAGGCAAAAATCACAATTCTTTTTTTCTCTAAATGTCTTACCGCTTTCCTTCTTATATAGGGCTCAGCTATCTGCCTCATTTCTATTGCAGTTTGAACTCTTGTTGGAATTCCTTGTGACTCTAAGGCATCTTGAAGGCCTAATGCATTTATAACTGTTGCAAGCATTCCCATGTGGTCGGCAGTTGTTCTATCCATACCTTTTCCACTTCTTCCACGCCAAAAGTTTCCGCCACCTACAACAATAGCAATCTCCACGCCCATTTCATATATCTTTTTAATCTTGCTTGAAATTTCATTTATAGTATCGGTATTTATTCCATTCTTCCTATCCCCTGCTAATGCTTCACCACTTATTTTCAAAATAATTCTTTTATATTTAATTTTTTGCATCGAAAAAATTCACCCATTCTAAATATTATTCTAAAAAAGGAACATATAATATGCACTATATGCTCCTATAAATACCTTAATAATTAACCATTAATTTGTTTCATAACTTCTTCTTGAAAATCTTCTTGCTTTTTGTCTATTCCTTCGCCTCTTTCAAATCTAGCAAATCTTCTAATATTTATGTTTTCACCAATAGTGGCAATTTTTTCGTTTAAAAGTTCTTGTATAGTCTTATCTGGATCCTTAACCCAAGATTGTTCTAAAAGACATACTTCTTTATAGAATTTTTCTATTCTTCCTTCAACCATTTTTTCAATAATTTTTTCTGGCTTTCCTTCATTAAGAGCTTGAGCTTTTAAAATTTCTTTTTCTTTTTCAATTATATCAGCTGGAACCTCTTCTCTTTTTATGTATTCCGGCTTAGCCGCTGCAACTTGCATAGCTATATCTTTTACAAAAGCTTTAAACTCTTCATTTTTAGCTGCAAAATCAGTTTCTATGTTAACTTCTACTAAAACACCAATTCTTCCGTCACCATGTATATATGAATCAACTAGTCCTTCTGCTGCAATTCTTCCTGCTTTTTTAGCAGCAGATGCAATACCTTTTTCTCTTAAAATTTCAATAGCTTTTTCCATATCACCATTAGATTCGGAAAGAGCCTTTTTACAATCCATCATTCCTG
>DUVG01000159.1 GCA_012841175.1 Clostridium sp. | reverse complement strand
CTTCTGGCAGTTCCAGCAACCATTCTCTCTGCTGCCTCAATGCTAGCTGCATTTAAGTCAGGCATTTTTAGTTCCGCTATTTTTCTCAATTCATCCTTTGGTAGAGTTGCAACTTTCTCCTTATTTGGAACACCAGAACCACTCTCTATTTTACAAGCCTTCTTTATCAACACAGAAGCTGGTGGTGTTTTTGTAATAAATGTGAAAGATCTATCAGCATAGACCGTTATAACTACAGGAATAATCATTCCTGCTTGGTTTGCAGTTCTTTCATTAAATTCTTTACAAAAACCCATTATGTTAACACTATGCTGACCTAATGCTGGTCCAACCGGTGGAGCCGGAGTTGCTTTCCCCGCAGGGATTTGAAGTTTTATATAGCCGATAACTTTTTTAGCCATATTATCCACCTCCCAATTTAATTACACCTTATTTATATATAAATATTCCCGAAAATTGATGGTATACAATTTTTCGAAAATACAATACTCAAGTTAATTTATATTTTAAATTACATTTACAATGCATCACATTTTTTGAATTTGAAAAAGTTCTAATTCTACAGGAGTCTCTCTTCCAAACATAGATACAGAAACACGAACCTTTTTCTTTTCCATATTTATTTCTTCAACTATTCCAATAAAGTTTTCTAAAGGACCTGAAATCACCCTTACATTATCTCCCATTTCATAATCAAGTACAGGAGCAAACTCTTCAACACCCATTGCTTTAATTTCCTCATCAGATAGTGGCACAGGTTTAGAACCTGGACCTACAAAACCAGTAACTCCACGAGTGTTTCTAACAACATACCAAGATTCATCAGTCATTACCATTTTCACTAAAACATAGCCTGGAAAAACCTTTTTTAAAGTTGCTTTTTTCTTACCATCTTTAATTTCAATCTGTTCTTCCATAGGAACGACAATGTCTATAATGTAGTCCTGCATATTTCTATTTTCAACTATTTTTTCAAGGTTAGCTTTTACCTTGTTTTCATAACCAGAATAGGTATGTACAACATACCATTTTCCACTTTCAGGTGCTTCATTGTTGTGCATAAGCCCTGAGTCCTCCTTTGTCAACTTTAAGTACCAAATAATCCAAATTTACTGCTTATACGTAAATTAGAGCTCTCAATAGATTTAGACCCTGATCTATTGCCCATATAAATGCACCTAATATCAAACACATAAATAATACTGTAAGAGTATTGTTTATGAGTTGGGTTTTAGTAGGCCATATAACTTTTTTCAACTCGTTTTTAATATCTCTAAAAAACTTGAAAAAACGTCCTTTTGTATCTTGAACTTTTGGGTTTTTTGCTTTTTGAGCCATTTTAAACATCTCCATTATATTTTTTATTTCATAATGAAACTACACTAATCCAAAAACAGTTCAATTGTTATCTTGTCTCTTTATGACTTGTGTGTTTACGACAAAATCTGCAATACTTTCTCATTTCAATTCTGTCTGGATCATTTTTTTTGTTTTTCATAGTATTGTAATTTCTCTGTTTGCATTCACCACATGCTAATGTAATTTTAACTCTCATCTTCCACACCTCCAAGACCTATCTATAACTAAATTTATCTACGTATCTTTAGCAAAAAAAAAAGACGTACACCACGAAGCAATGATTAGTTTATCATGTATGCTATTAAAAGTCAAGTTGACTTTTAAATTTTTTATAAAAAACTAGATTTTTATAAATTTCTTTTCTCTAAAAAGCATGGGAAAACATCCCACGCTTTTTAAAGATAATAATATTTCTACATTAAATATTATTACTTACTCTTCAATTAATTCATCAATTGCTGCACCTGGTGGTACTATTGGGAAAACTTTGTCATCTTTGTCAATTTCAAAATTTATTACCACAGGTGTATCTTTTGAAGCAAGGGCTTCTTTTAGCGCTTCATCTACTTCTTCTGGCTTTGTAACATTCATCCCAATTGCTCCGTAAGCTTTGG
>DUVG01000158.1 GCA_012841175.1 Clostridium sp. | reverse complement strand
ACCCTGATATTTTGTCTACTTAAAGCACTTTGCAGCATTACTTCAATAGATATGGGTTTAAGGTCTAAAAAACTGTAATCCTGGATTATTGGCCATATAAAAGCAGCTCCACCATGAATACATTTTGAAGAACGTGTACTGCCTTCTTTATTTTTGCCCACTTTACCATATACTACAAGAATTTTGTCTGATGGACATTTCTTGTATCTTGAAAACAATGCAACTATAGTGGAAAAAATCATAACAACAATAATAGTAACTAAAATTAATAAACCTCCTTGAAAATCTGCTATCATACCCAGCATAATTAACTACCACCCTTTCATATCAGTTTTTGTTACTACAACAAAAGTGTCATCATCTTTAAATTTAATTATCAACACTTTAGTACCTGTAGGAAGAGCCTCCCCAGGTGTTACTGCATCTATTTCTCTAAAAACTCCGTTAAAAGTTACATGTACTTTGCCGATTCCCGACTGGTTAGCAGGTATTGGTACATATACTTCTCCTATATTTCCCACTGCATCTTCTAAATTGACATTTCCACTCTCAGTTAATCGAAGGATAGAGAAAAATAACATTGATATTATTATTGTTACTACTAATGCAAGAAAAATAGAAGCGATAACGGTTGTAATTTTGCCTGTCCCAGCATTATAAAATGTGATGCCTGCCCAACCAAAGATGGTAAAAAAGGTTATGATATTTCTAATGGACAGCACCTTAAATACATTTGGGAAAATACCTTCATCAGCATCGTCTGGCACATCAACACCCTCTGGTATATCAATACCCTCTGGTATATCAGCACTGTCCGACATGCCAAAACCGTCCAGGAAATCAGCATCACCTGTCATATCACCAGTATCATCACCTAGACCTATAAATAGCATAATCAATTGTAAAAGAAAAACTGCTGTAAAAGGTATAGCGAAAAACCAAAAGAACTTCTCAAAGCCTGGCATGGCACTCCACCATTCTGCCAAGTATATTCCCCCTTTCTCAAATTAATAGAAAACATAATATATTTTGTCGATGATTTAAAAGATTTTCTCTATGTGTTATTACAATTATATCAAAAGTTGATTGGTATATGTTATTATTTTATAAAAAAACTCGTTTTTTTGCAAAATTTATTTTTATCTATTTTTTTCATCTAAAAGTAAAAGCATAGCGTACATTGCTTCTAAATTTGGGACAGGAAAGTTTTTACTTCTGGCAAGCCTTACAGCATTTCCTAAAATAGCTTCTACTTCAAGAGGTCTTTTATTTTCATAATCTAGAAGCATACTTGGTTTATAAGGTTTCATTTCTAAAGTGTATGCTATATTTTTATCCGTTAAACTTTTAGGTAAATTGTGTCCAAAAGCATTTGCCAAATCTATGACCTCGTTCATTATTTTTTTAACAAGTTGTAGGGATTCACTGTTATTGATAATAATATCAGTGGTAACTCCTCCACATATTACAGATATTGGATTAAAAGGTGCGTTCCAAATAAGCTTTTCCCATCTTGCAGATACGATATTCTCGTCTACTGTACAAGGGACATTGGATGCATTAAACATTTCTTGAAGCTGGGTAACTTTTTTTGTTTTCCCTTTTGGATAGTTACCTATAACAATACGTCCAAATTCTTGATGATTAATTTGTCCAGGACCTGTTTTGGATACACCAATAAAAGCAAGGCAACTTATAATTTCATTTTCAGGAAAGGCCTTTGCAATAGGCTCTTCAATGTTTATACCGTTTTGAATTAAAACTATAGCGGTGTTATCTCCAACTTTAGGACGTATTATTTCTTCTACATTAATGCCTGGAATAACTTTAGTTGAAACAATTATATAGTCAGGTGTTTTTGAGTAATCTTCAACTTTTCGTACAACTTCATCTGGTTTAAAAACAAAGTCTTTGTCTATACTTTTGACAAATATTCCCTTTAACTTTACATACTCATAATCAGACCTTATAAGGGCACTTACATTTGCACCTGCCATGGCAAGTTTTCCACCATAAAAGCTCCCAATTGCACCAGTTCCTACTACCAATATATTTATTGATTTCATACAATTCCCCTTTTATATAATATTTATTATTT
>DUVG01000157.1 GCA_012841175.1 Clostridium sp. | reverse complement strand
TTACTTTATAATATATATTTAAAATAAATTATTTTCTTAACCATTATACACTAAGTTACATAAAGAAACAGTATATTTTTTTAGAAATTTTATAAAGATATTATTAAAATCTAGACAGCTTAAAATCCAAAAGCAAATTGTATATTTTCTATATACAATAAAATCCCATAGGAATAACATGTATATAGAAAGGAAATTTTAAAAATATGTAGAATAAAGAATAGTATTAACTCAATTTGAAAGGGTTGTTTAATTTGAATTGGATTGACAGACTTGAACGCAAGTATAACCGATTTGCAATAAAAGGACTTATAAAATATATTGTTATTGTAGCTGCATTTATATTTGTTGCAGTAAATTTGAGTGAAAAAGTAGCTGATTTTATTTATAAAATGCTAACTCTGAATCGATATGGAATTTTACAAGGTCAGGTGTGGAGGCTTATAACCTTTATTTTCATACCTCCAAATAATAATATATTTGTAATATTTGCACTATATGTATTGTATATATTTGGAAGTTCTTTAGAAAATATGTGGGGTAGTTTTAGATTTAATTTATATTATTTTATAGGTGTGCTGTCTGCAATTATAGCAGCTTTTATTACTGGTTCAGCTTCTACTATGTATTTGAATTTGTCCATATTTCTTGCATTTGCATATTTATATCCAAACTTTAAGCTGCTTTTATTCTTTATTATACCTGTGAAGGTAAAGTATTTAGCTTGGTTTAATGTTTTTTTTGTAATACTTACTGTGGTTTTTGCTAGTATGGAGGATAAGGTAGCAGCTATACTTTCATTTTCCAACTTTTTTATATTTTTTGGGAGAGGTTTTTGGAAAAAGTGGGTTGCTCCTAAAACATCTGCTTTTTTGAAAAAACAAAAACGTAAAAAATTTAAAGTTATAGCACCTCCTAAAAAATTTGAGTTTGTTCATAAGTGTAGAGAATGTGGGAAAACATCAAAAGAATTTCCAGAAGTATTTTTTGGGTATTGCAAAATATGTGGTAGTGATTATGAATATTGTGAAGAACACATAAATGATCATAAACATATCACTTAGAAATTACTTAAATATGTATGATTTGTTTAAAAGGGGTGGGGAAAATGGTTGAGGTAATATTACTTATTGCTAAAGTCTTTTTTACATTTATTATATACTTATTTATTTTTAGTATTATTCGTCTTATATATCTTGATATAAAGTCCATGAATGTTAGCAAAGTTAATTTAGATAGAGGTTTTTCAACTTTAAGACTTAAAACTAAAAGAGAACTTCTTTCCTTTAAAGTTGAAGATATTTATGTATTATCGAAAAGTATGACAATTGGGCGTCAAGACAAAAATGATATTGTTATAAAAGACTCTTTTATATCAGGTATTCATGCCCAATTTATTTTAGAAAATGGAGAAGTTTATTTAAAGGATTTAGATAGCAAAAATGGTGTATTTGTTAATGAGAAGAAGCTTGAAAATAATAATAAAACCTTGTTAAAGGATAACGATATAATAAAAATAGGACAAATTGAATTTATTTTTATCAAGGGGGAGTAGATGAGGTGTTTTTATGTTTAGAAAAATAGCTTATTATATACCTTTGTGTATGATTATTTTTATTAATATTATAGGTTACGCTTTTTTGGCATTTAAAGAAGAGACAAATAATATGCATGCCTTTTTAGTGTGTTTTCTTGTGTTAGCAATGGTCTTCATATCTTATGTTGTCATTACAAAAAAGAAATTTGGAGAAAGCTATCTTTTTTTAATTGTATCAATGCTTTTGAGTATTGGAATTATGATGATATATAGGCTAAATTCTGACTTGGCAGTTAAACAAGTTATTTGGATGTTTGTGGGCAATGTGGCGTTTTTTGCATGTTATTATTTTTATATAAAAATAAATAAATGGCACAAATATACCAACCTTTATATAGCTGTACCTGTTCTTTTGTATATTTTGACTCTTGTTTTTGGAACTACAGTTAACGGAGCCAAAAACTGGATTATAATAGCTGGATTTAGTTTTCAACTATCAGAGATTAATAAAATACTATATGTTTTTTTCTTGGGAACTTATTTTAAAAATCAAGATAAGTTATTTTTTCAAAAATCTAATTTTAGTGAGAAAAACAAAATTCTTATTAATAGAGGATTGTTGATGTTTATTACTTACTTAAATGCAGGTTTTTTGGTTTTGCAAAGAGACTGGGGAACCATAGCATTATTGTTGTTGGTATACCTTTTTATACTCTATATTTTTAGTGAAGACAACAGATTTTTAATTTTAAACTGTGGCTTGCTTTTTCCTACTGCATTAATAGGATATAAGTTTTTTTACCATGTAAGGGTGAGAGTTGAAATTTGGATTGATCCCTGGCAGGATGTTTTGGGGAAGGGTTATCAGATAGTCCAGTCACTGTTTGGAATAGGTTCTGGAGGTTTTTTTGGAACAGGTTTGGGGATGGGAAAACCATATATGATTCCATTTGCCAGTACGGATTTTATATTTTCTGCAATATGTGAAGAAATGGGAACGTTGACAGGTGTGGCAGTAGTTTTGTTATATATGCTTTTATGTTATAGAGCCTTTAAGATTGCTTTAAATATAAAGAATAGATTTGAAAAGATAGTAGTACTAGGACTTGCTCTTATGCTTGGAATGCAGACATTTATAATTATTGGGGGAGTGATAAAGCTCATTCCTTTGACAGGCACAACCCTGCCATTTGTAAGTTATGGGGGAAGCTCTCTTGTCACAAGTTTTATTATTTTAGGTATTTTACAGGCAATATCAAAAGGGGATTTTAGCAATGAAGGTGAAAAATATGGATGAAAACAAAAAAATTATTAAAATACTGGTAGTAATGTGCTCAATTTTTTTTATCATTGTAGCCTATTTAACTTATTTACAAGTTTTTCAAGGCAAAAAGCTTATGGAAAATGTTTATAACAGAAGAAATAATGAGATAGAAGAAAACACCTTAAGAGGCAGCATATTTGATAGAAATGGAGTTGTATTGGCCTATAGTGAAAAAAATGGCGAAAGCTATGAGCGTATATATCCATATGGTGCTTTGTACAGCCATGTTATAGGTTATAATTCCAAGATTTATGGGAAATCACTTTTAGAAGCAAATTATAATGGTGATTTGTTAGATCTTGATAATTATAGTCAAGTATTTGGAATGATTTATAGAGAAAGTAAAGGGAATAATATTTATCTTACATTAGATCATAGACTTCAGGAATTAGGAGAAAATCTTTTGAAAGATAAAAAAGGAGCCATTGTGGCTATAGATCCTAAAAAAGGAGAAGTGCTTGCACTTGTAAGTAAACCTAATTTTGATACTAATAGCAAGTGGCTTGAAGGTAATTGGGTAAGTATTGTTGAATCAGATAAAGCGCTTCTTTTACCACGGGCAACTCAAGGCCTTTACCCTCCAGGTTCAATTTTTAAAGTTATTACATCTATGGGGGCAATTGAAAATGGATTGGATAAAAAAACATATGAAGATAAAGGGAAAGTGATTATTGATGGGTATGAAATAAAAAATTCTGGGGAAAAAGTTCTTGGAAACATAGATATAAAAAAAGCACTTGCCGCTTCTAGCAATGTTGTTTATTCAGAAATAGGAGTTGAGCTTGGAGGTAGTAAGCTAAAAAGATTGGCTGACAGAATAGGCATGAATCAGGATATATCCTTTGATATTCCTGTAAATAAAAGTATTTTTCCTTATGATACCATGGGGAAAAATGATATGGCGGCGGTGGCTATAGGACAGGGGGAAATACTTTTTACCCCATTTCACATGGCTATGATAACAGCCGGCATAGCTAACAATGGAAAGATAATGAAACCCATATTAGTAAAGTCAGTTGTGTCATCAGAGGAGAAAAAAATAAAAGATGTTAGGTCTAATACCATGTATAAAATTATGGATGTAGAAACGGCAAATGTTATTAAAGACATGATGCATGAAGCTGTAGAAAATGGTACAGGTGTAAATGCTAAAATTGAAGGTATTAGTGTTGCTGGAAAAACAGGTACAGCAGAAAATCATCTATCAGAAAAAAACAAAGGTAAAGAACATGCTTGGTTTATTGGATTTGCACCAGTTGAAGATCCTAAAATAGCAGTAGCAGTTCTTGTTGAAAATGGAGGGTCTGGAGGAGGAGTTTCTGCACCTATTGCAAAAGAAATCATTAGTGAGTATCTGCAAAATATATTAAAACACTAGGGAAAATCAATCCCTAGTGTTTTATAAGGGTTCTTCAGTGTGTGCTACGAAGAACATGTTAGTATTATATGTTTTATACTTTTATTTATACAGCTCTTCTAAATATTTTGTCATCAAATCAAAATTAATTTTTAAATGAAGAAAATTAACATATTTTTAAAAGTTGCCTTTTATATATTTATTTATTAATATGTAAAAAGAAGATACCTATTTAAAAAACTTAACATTTTGGACAAGGGGAGCTTAATATGATTAAGGTTTACAATAGACAAACTAAAAAGTACGATATAGAAAAAATAGCAGGAGGAAAAGTAATAGAAGTTCTATACAGCACAAGCTATGGCAAAATAGGATTGGAGCTAATATTAAAAAGAAAAATATATTCTGTATTGGCTGGAATACTATCTGATAGCAGAATTAGTGCAGCAAAAATAAAAAAGTTTATACAAAAGTATAATATTGACATGTCAGAATTCCACGATGAATTAAGTGATTTTAAGTCCTTTAACGATTTCTTTACAAGAAAAATAAAACCTTGTGCAAGACCTTTTTCTAAAGAACCGAAATTCTTTTTGTCCCCGGGAGATGGAAGAATTCAAGGATGGATGAATGTGAATATAAACAAAAACATCCATATAAAAGGGATTAGCTATACATTAAAAGATTTAATACCTAATAATAAAATTATAGAAGAGTATGATGGGGGAACTGTCATAATATTAAGACTAAACCCCACAGATTACCATAGATTTCATTTTATTGATGATGGAATTTGCAGTGAAAGTAAAAGGATAAAAGGGCATTATTATTCAGTTAATCCTGTGGCTTTATTGTCTTATCCAAAAGTGTTTTGTCAAAATGTGAGAGAATATAGCATCTTAAAGTCAAAAAACTATGGGGAATTGATATATATTGAAGTTGGAGCTACTTGTGTTGGTTCAATTGTTCAAACATACAAACCAGGAGAATTTATTAAAAGGGGTAGTGAAAAAGGTTTTTTTAAGTTTGGGGGTTCAACTATTATAATTTTAATTAAAAAAGATCGTGTAAAACTTGATGAAGATATATTATATCAAACAAAATTAGGATATGAGACTAAAATTAAAGCTGGAGAGGTGATAGGAAGAAGTAGATTAGAATAAATAAAAAACAGAGGAATTTTGAGGAAATATAAGATTTTTGTATTTAATTACTTCTAAACAAAAACATATAGGATAGTCATTTAATAAAAAATATTGTACAATAAGAACATATGTTCGGGCGTTAAATTATTTATTGCAATTATTTTAAATTTTTTATCCTAAAACAAGAGCATAGGGCGGAGGAGTTCTTATGAGAGAAAAAGATATATTAAATGAGTATCCTTATATATTAAAAAGTCTAAAGAAGTTGAAATTCGAGCTAGACGAAATGGTAAAAGATAAAGAGTTATTAGAAAGCGTTTTGAATCACAGTAAGGAAAAAAACACAAAAAAGTTTACTGAACCAACATTAAAGGTATTTGAAACTGTCTTAGACAGATATATTAATAACTCAACTTTCGCACATTAAAAATGTGCTGTGAACCTTGAAAATTCAATAGTTTTGGGCAATAAAAAGTACAAGAATCTTCACTTTTATGATATAATAGAAGTGATAAAGCCCTAAAATAAAAC
>DUVG01000156.1 GCA_012841175.1 Clostridium sp. | reverse complement strand
TTAGAACTAGAAAAAGTTGCAACACCTGATGCAAGAACAATTGAGGAACTTACAGAGTTTTTTAAATGCAGTCCAAAGGAATTTGTAAAAACCCTTATATACAAAGCAGATGACAAAATAGTGGCTGTTATGGTAAGAGGGGACAGAGAGATTAATGAAACAAAACTTCAAAATCTATTAAACTGTATAGAGCTTGAAATGGCAGATGCAGAGACAGTTCAAAAGGTAACAGGTGCAGAAGTTGGATTTGCAGGGCCTATTGGACTTGATATAGAAATTATAATTGATAATGAAGTTGCAAATATGAAAAACTTTATTGTAGGAGCTAATGAGTCTGGCTTTCACTACAAAAATGCAAATGTTGGCAGGGACTTTAAAGCTGCTATGGTAAAAGATATCAGAACTATATGTGAAGGAGATAAATGCCCTAAATGTGGAGAACCTGTTAAAGTTGAATTAGGTATTGAGGTAGGCCACATATTTAAACTTGGAACTAAATACACTGAAGCTTTAAACTGCGTTTATTTAGACGAAAATGGAAAAGAAAATCCAATGGTTATGGGATGCTATGGAATAGGAGTAAATAGGACTATGGCAGCAATAATTGAACAAAATAACGATGAAAATGGCATAATATGGCCTATGTCTGTAGCACCTTATCATGCCATAGTTATACCAGTAAACACAGGGGATGCTTCACAAATGGATATTGCTGAAAAGATATATTCAGATCTTTTAGAATCAGGTGTTGAGGTAATAATTGATGATAGAAAAGAAAGACCAGGAGTAAAATTTAAAGATGCAGACCTAATTGGTATACCAATTAGAATTACAGTGGGCAAAAAAGCAAGTGAGGGAATTGTTGAATATAAAATGAGAAAAGATTCTCAAGTTTTAGAATTGTCAGTGGAGGAAGCTGTAAAAAAAGCTAAGTCTGAGATTAATTAGAATTTATTCATATATACCTTTAAATAATTTTATTGTAAGAAAAAACTCTTACAATAAAATTATTTTTTTATGGTTTGGAAATGTAAATAATTCATGTAATTTTGTCAATACTATTATCAACTGTAATTATTATAAAATAATTTAATTTGTAAACCTAATTTTAAAAGTTGGAGGGATTGTTATGAGTAGGAAAATTGTCTTGTTAGTTGCGGTGATGGTAGTATTGACAGGGGTATTAGGTTTTATGAAAAATAGTGCTCAAGAGGCCACTGCCATATCGCAATTTGAAAGAATTGATTTTGAGGAAGGAATTGTAACAGCATCAAATTTAAATTTACGTCAGGGAGCATCTACAGAGTTTCCAATTATAACAGTGCTTGAAAGTGGAAGAAAGGTACAGATTTTTGGAAGGCTTTCTGATTGGTTTACCGTGTACGACCCTGAAACAGGATATGTAGGAGCGGTGTCAGCAAATTATATACAGCAGGTTGAAGCATCTAAAGATTTAGCCCAAGAAGAAAAAGAAACCATATTAGATAATGATGAAGTTGAAGTTTTACAGCCTGAGTCCCGAGAAGCGGAAGAAACTTTTGAACTTAAAGGTATAAGTGAAGAAGAACAACTATTATTTAACTTAATCAATAAAGAAAGAGAGGAGGCTGGAGTTAAACCTTTAAAAATAGATATGGAGTTAATGGAAGTTACAAGGCTAAAGGCTAAGGAAATGGTTGAAAAAAATTATTTTTCTCACCAGTCTCCAACATATGGTTCTCCATTTGATATGATGAGAAAATACCATATAGATTTTAATTCTGCAGGTGAAAATATAGCTGGCAATCGTACGATAGAAGGAGCAGTTAAAGCGTGGATGAAATCTGAGGGACATAAAAAAAATATACTAAATGATAAATTTGGTTATACAGGAATAGGGATAGTTGATAGCCCAGCATATGGAAAGATAATTGTTCAGCATTTTGTAGGAAAATAATATGCAGAAATTAGTTTAAGAGGCTTATATGGAGTTAGGATTAATTCCATATAAGTCTTTTAAAATTAATCAAAGAATATTTTTATATTGTATTGACAGCGTTTTTCATTAAATGTATAATTATAGATAGATGTTGCAGTTATATGAATTACAGCAAATACAGCAAAAGAACGATTGCAATATTATGTAAATAAAATTTATTTTATGCTTTTCAATTAAACATTATTTTTGTGTCTTAAGTTTTAAAATAGGTTTGTTAGTATCTAGTTTGTTTTAAAAATTAATTAGAAATGACCTAAGTTTCATATTTCAATAAGTGTTGTTTATTCATTAGATGTAAATAAATTTAATAAATGTAGAAAGGAGAAGCTGTTAAATTAGCAGTCCAAGGTTCTAGATATTTTGATTTTAGGTTTTTATTTGTTTAGGTTTACTAAAAACAAGTTAGTGGGAGAAAGATTTTTTAAGCAAGAAATACTTTAACTTAGCGAAGGATTGAATTGAGAAGGAAAAGATAGGTATAGAGAGGTTTAGGGGAGAATATATATTTTACAAAAAATATGTATTTTATTGAACGGAAATCTTTTATTTAAAATTTTTATGGAGAGAAAAATTTTTTAAAACTTAAAAAAAGAACTTTGGGCTGCTAAATTAGCAGCTTTTTCTATGATATTTTATCCTAAAAGAGTATATTAAAGCAAAAGGTATTTTTAATATATTCACATGGTTTTGGTATTGACACATAATGCTGTCAAATATAAAATATAGACATGCCATTTAAATTAATAGTTAATAATAAATAGCTTTAAGTATATCAGCCGATAGTTTGTCGGCTGAAGTTTTGTTTTTATTGG
>DUVG01000155.1 GCA_012841175.1 Clostridium sp. | reverse complement strand
TACTTTATTAAACTCCTTTACAAGTTTTTCAAAATGTTTTGAAATAAATAATATAAAAAATATTTTTGTCAATTCAGAGGGCTGAAAACTCATATTAATTATAGGAATTATAATCCAACGGCGGCTTTCTGAAACTTCTACTCCAATTCTAAGAACTAATACAAGTAGTAAGACACCAAATATATACATAAGGCCACTTAAACTTTTAAATATATTGTAATCTAAAAAATTTATGACAAGACAAATCCCAATACCTAAAATCATACTGACAATTTGTGTCATAACCATTCTGTTTCCACCGGGCATTGTTGCTGTTGCACTGCATAAAACAATAATGCCAAAGATAGAGAGTAAAAATACAGAACCAAACAATATATAATCAAATTTGAACTTCTTTTTTTTGTTTTTATCTGACAGTGAATACATATTAACACCTTTTAAGTAAAATTTATTAATGCGAAATAAATACTATAAATTTATATTATAACTTAAAATTCAATCTTTAAATTCATTTATTTTGAGTTTATCATAAAACTTTCAAATAATCTACATGAAAGATTATGGATTTTTTAATTGAAATAGTATACTATTTTATGATATTATTATAAATAGAAATTTTTCAATAATAAATTCTTAAAAAATAAAGGCATTTCTTGTAGTAATAAGGATTTTATCTAATTTGTAGTACCGGATTAAAAGTTCCAAAAGATAAGTGAAATTCAGTAATAATTCTAAAAACAAGGAGGTATTATTGTGAAAGAAATGCAGATAGTGGTATTTACGCTAAATGGTGAAGTTTGTGGAGTAGATGCATCTCAAGTAAAAGAAATTGTCAAATTTGAAGGACTTACCAAAATGCCTAAAATGCCCAAATTTATTGATGGAATACTTAATTTAAGAGGTATTGTTGTACCTGTTGTAAATTTAATAAAAAGATTTAACCTAGGAAATGAAGAAATTACAAAGAAGACAAAAATTATAATTATAGAAGTTGAGGAAAAGTTAATAGGATTTATTGTAGATGATGTAACTGAAATTCTAAAATTATCTTCTCAAAATATTGAATCTACACCGGATATCATTCAAAAAAGTTATAATCACTATCTTGAATATGTAGGGAAAAAAGATGATAAGTTAATTTCTATTTTAGATCTTACTAATGTACTAACTGATACAGAACTAGATAAGCTTGACCAGGAGGAATTTGAGAATTATTAGAATTGTTAAAAGGTTTGCTTGCATTGGCAGATTATATAATATATAATTTATTTTGATTTTTAATATATTATTCTACGAACTTAACTAGAATGATGGAGAGAAAGGAAAGATTTATAGATGAAGTTGGGAATAGTAGGACTGCCAAATGTAGGTAAAAGTACTCTTTTTAATGCTCTAACAAAGGCTGGAGCTGAATCAGCCAATTATCCTTTTTGTACTATAGAGCCTAATGTAGGGATAGTATCAGTTCCAGATGAAAGGCTTGATACACTTACCAAAATGTATAACCCTGAAAAAACAACACCTACCACAATTGAATTTGTTGACATTGCAGGACTGGTAAAAGGTGCAAGCAAAGGAGAAGGATTAGGTAATAAATTTTTATCCCATATAAGGGAAGTTGATGCTATAGTCCATGTTGTAAGGTGTTTTGAAGATGGCAATATAGTTCATGTTGATGGTTCAATAGGTCCTGTAAGAGATATTGAAACCATTGAAACAGAATTAATATTAGCTGATATGGAAGTTATGGATAGAAGAGTTGAAAGAACTCGCAAAATGCTTAAATCTGGTGATAAAAAGTATAAAATTGAATTGGATATTTACGAAAGAATATTAAAGGAATTAGAAGAAGGAAACACCGTTAGATCAATGGAATTTGATCCTGAGGAGAGGAAAATTGTTGATGAACTTTTTTTGATTACATCAAAGCCTGTATTATATGCAGCAAATGTGTCAGAAGAAGATATTACCTCCGAAAAAACTAATCCTCTTTTAGAAGAATTACTTAATCATGCCAAAAAAGAAGGTTCAGAGGTAATGACAGTATGTGCAAAAATTGAAGAGGAAATTGCCCAGCTTGATGAAGAGGAAAGAGAAGAATTTTTAAAAGATTTGGGATTGTCAGAGTCTGGACTTAGTAAGCTTATAAAGAAAAGTTATAAACTTTTAGGACTTATAAGTTTTCTAACTGCAGGACCAAAAGAAGTAAGAGCATGGACTATTGTTGAAGGTTCAAAAGCTCCTCAAGCAGCAGGCAAAATTCATACAGATTTTGAAAAAGGTTTTATACGTGCGGAGGTAGTTGGCTTTAAAGAGCTTGTAGAGTGTGGAAGTTATAATGTAGCAAAAGAAAAAGGATTGGTTCGTTCTGAAGGAAAGGACTATGTCATGAAAGACGGAGATGTAACTCTTTTTAGATTTAACGTATAAAGTAAGGAGGGATATTTCCCTCCGTTTAATTTTTTATATTTTCAAGTTTGTGTGGGAAAAAGCGATTCAAAACACTTACTAAAATAAACGCCACTCCCATAGAGTAGATGGGGTGCAAGGGGAATACATATCTAGAATTTCCCTCAAGGACAAACATCATAGCATTAAAGTACATGAAGATTAGTAAAATAAATGTGTTAAAATCTATTTTTCTGTGGCGTATAAATCTATAAGCAGCATACAAAATATAAATAAAAAGAACTATATAATAGGGTCTATATAAGAGCTTTT
>DUVG01000154.1 GCA_012841175.1 Clostridium sp. | reverse complement strand
TGCAATTATATCTGAAATACCAGGAACTGTTAAGATTGTTGAGTCAAAGAAAAAAAGAGAAGCTGTTGTCACTTCAGAAGATGGAGAAGCAAAGACTTATTTGATTCCATATGGATCCAGACTAAAAGTTTCTGATGGAGACATGGTTCAAGCAGGTGATGAACTTACAGAAGGTTCTGTTAACCCTCACGATATATTAAAAATAAAAGGCATTGAAGGAGTTGAGGCATATCTTCTTCATGAAGTTCAAAGGGTTTACAGATTGCAGGGTGTTGATATAAATGACAAGCATATCGAAGTAATTGTAAGACAAATGCTTAGAAAAATAAAAGTTGATGATGCTGGGGATACAAGTTTATTGCCAGGCAGCTTAGTAGATGTATTTGATTTTGAAGAGGAAAATGCAAGAACAGTAGCAGAAGGTTTAAGATCTGCAACTGGAAAGAGAGTTTTACTAGGAATTACAAAAGCTTCATTGGCTACTGAATCCTTCTTATCTGCTGCATCATTCCAGGAGACAACAAGGGTATTAACAGAGGCAGCAATAAAAGGTAAAGTGGATCCTTTAGTAGGTTTAAAAGAAAATGTTATTATAGGTAAATTAATACCAGCTGGAACAGGTATGAGTAGATATAAAGATATAAATATAAGTACAGTAATTGAATAGTACAGAATGGTTATAATAAAAAACGATTAATATCTTGACAAATAAAGTTTATGGATGATAAAATATTTCAGTATGTATTTTTCATTTAATTAATATGTTTATTAATTATATTTATAAAATTAATTAGCTTTATCATCCTGTATTGGCAGGGAGGTTAAGTTAAATTGGAAGAGTTTAAAAACATTAATAAAACAGTTGGATTAAAACAATCTTTAAAAGCTATACAAAAGGGGATAGTAGATAAAGTTTATATAGCAAATGATGCAGAAGAGCGTGTTGTATCAAAGATAATTAATTTATGCACAGAAAAAAATATACCAATAGTATATGCAGACAGTATGAAACAATTAGGCAAAGCATGTGGAATTGATGTTGGTGCAGCTGTAGTTAGTATTGTTAAATGATGGCTTAGATTTATTGAGTAATATATTTTATTAATGTTAAAAACTTAACTTATTTAAAAGCTTATTCTCGCAATAGTGTTAGAATAATAAATAAAAAAAAGAAGGGAGGTAGAAAAATGCCTACGTTTAATCAACTAGTTAGAAAAGGTAGAAAAACTATTGAAAAGCAATCGGACGCTCCTGCACTCCAAAAGGGATATAATTCTCTTAAAAAGAAAGTGACAAATGTAAATAGTCCACAAAAAAGGGGTGTTTGTACTGTTGTTAAAACAAGTACTCCGAAGAAACCAAACTCTGCTTTGAGAAAAGTAGCAAGGGTTCGCTTAACTAACGGTATAGAAGTATCTGCTTATATACCAGGAATAGGACACAATTTGCAAGAGCATAGTGTTGTTCTTATAAGAGGAGGAAGAGTTAAAGACCTTCCAGGGGTTAGGTATCACATTATACGTGGAACTCTTGACGCTGCAGGTGTTGCCAACAGAATGCAAGCACGTTCAAAGTATGGTGCAAAAAGACCGAAGGCTGGGGCTGGAGGAAAATAATCTAAAGGTCTTTTTAAAAACTGAAAGGTTCATACAAGGTGCATAGCAACATGTATGAAAAAATTATTATAATCAAATACTAATAGTGCTTTGTACGTTGTTTAATATATATGTTTAGCATGTACGTTGCACTGACGACGGCAAAGTAGCCGCGAGTACCGATGATATTATATTTAGATATCATATTAAAGGAGGGAAGAAAGGTGCCAAGAAAAGGATATATACCAAGAAGGGATGTTTTACCTGATCCAATGTATAATGACAAAGTTGTTACAAAACTTATTAACAACATTATGCTTGATGGAAAAAAGGGAGTAGCACAAAAGATTTGCTATGATGCTTTTGAAATCATAAAGGAAAAAACAGGGAAAGACCCCCTTGAAGTTTTTGAACAAGCATTAAATAATATAATGCCTGTATTAGAAGTAAAAGCTCGAAGAGTTGGTGGAGCAACATATCAAGTTCCTGTAGAAGTTAGACCAGAAAGAAGACAGACTCTTGGTCTTAGATGGTTAGTTAACTACTCAAGACAAAGAGGGGAAAGAACTATGAAAGAAAGATTAGCAGGCGAAATATTAGATGCTACAAATGGTCTAGGTGGAGCTTTTAAAAAGAAGGAAGACACTCATAAGATGGCTGAAGCAAACAAAGCTTTTGCTCATTATAGATGGTAATAAGATTAATTTAAAGAATGAGCAGTTTATGTGCTAATTTTGAAAGGAAGGTTAAAATGCCCAGGCAATTTAGTTTAGAGAAAACAAGAAATATAGGGATTATGGCCCATATAGATGCAGGTAAAACCACTACAACTGAACGTATACTTTTTTATACTGGTAAAGTTCATAAACTTGGTGAGACACATGATGGTTCAGCAACTATGGACTGGATGGAGCAAGAACAGGAAAGAGGTATTACCATAACATCTGCTGCAACTACTGCCCAATGGAAAGATACAAGAGTAAACATTATTGATACGCCGGGGCACGTTGATTTTACGGTTGAGGTTGAGAGATCTTTAAGAGTTTTAGATGGTTCAGTAACTGTTTTTTGTGCTAAAGGAGGAGTTGAACCTCAATCGGAGACTGTATGGAGACAAGCTGATAGATATAATGTACCACGTCTTGCATATATTAATAAGATGGATATTATGGGAGCAGATTTTTATAATTGTTTAGACATGATTAAGGAAAGACTGCAGGCTAATGCTGTTCCTATACAATTACCTATTGGTAAAGAAGAAAATTTTGAAGGTATAATTGATCTTGTTAAAATGAAAGCATATATTTTTATGGATAAGCTTGGAAAGAACTCAGAAGAAAGAGAAATTCCTGATGATATGAAGGAATTGGCAGAAGAATATAGAACTAAGCTTATTGAAGTTATTTCAGAGCAAGACGAAGAGTTAATGATGAAATACCTTGAAGGTGAAGAATTAACTGAAGAAGAGATAAAGGCTGGAATTAGAAGTGCTACAATAAAAGTTGACATGATACCTGTTGCATGTGGTTCTTCATACAAAAATAAAGGTGTGCCTCAATTGCTTGATGCAATTGTAGAATATATGCCCTCACCACTGGATATACCATCAATTAAAGGGGTATCTATAGATGGTGAGACAGAAATGGAAAGACATGCAGATGATGATGAACCTTTTTCAGCATTGGCTTTTAAAATTATGACTGACCCTTATGTTGGAAAACTTTGTTTTTTCAGAGTTTATTCAGGTAAGGTTAATTCAGGTTCATATGTTTATAATGCATCAAAGGGCAAAAGAGAAAGATTAGGAAGGATACTACAGATGCATGCAAACCACAGAGAAGAGCTTAATACTGTTTATTCTGGGGATATAGCTGCAGCTGTTGGACTTAAAGATACAGGAACAGGAGATACATTATGTGATGAGAACAATCCTGTTATCTTAGAGTCAATGGATTTTCCAGAGCCTGTTATATCTGTGGCAATAGAGCCAAAGACAAAAGCAGGTCAGGATAAAATGTCCATTGCTCTTCAGAAGTTATCTGAAGAAGACCCTACATTTAGGGCTCACACTAATAAGGATACAGGTCAGACAATAATTGAGGGAATGGGTGAACTTCATTTAGAAATTATTGTAGACCGTATGCTAAGAGAATTTAAAGTTGAAGCGAATGTAGGTAATCCTCAAGTTGCATACAAGGAAACTATTAAAAAAGCTGTTAAAGTTGAAGGTAAATTTGTAAGACAGTCTGGTGGTAGAGGTCAATATGGGCACTGCTGCATTGAAATTGAACCTAAGGAGCCAGGTACTGGTTATGAATTTATCAATAAGATAGTTGGAGGAGCTATTCCTAAGGAATATATTCCAGCTGTTGATGCAGGAATTCAAGAGGCTATGAATAACGGTATTTTAGGTGGTTATCCTGTTGTAGATATTAAAGTTACCCTAGTTGATGGGTCATACCATGAGGTAGACTCATCGGAGATGGCATTTAAAATTGCAGGTTCTATGGCTTTAAAAGAAGGAATGAAAAAAGCAAATGCTGTGCTTTTAGAACCTATGATGAAAGTAGATGTTGTTACTCCTGAAGACTACATGGGAGATGTTATGGGTGACTTAAACTCAAGAAGAGGACGAATTGAAGGTATGGAAGCAAAAAATGGTTTACAGGTTATAACAGCTAGTGTTCCATTGGCGGAAATGTTTGGTTACGCAACAGTATTGCGTTCTAGGACACAAGGCAGAGGAACATTCTCAATGCAGATAAGCCATTTTGAAGAAGTGCCTAAGAGTATACAAGAAGCTATTGTTGGAGATAGAGATAATAGCTAAGTGGTTTTTAAACTGAGGTAATAAAACAGTTAAAAATGCAGGAGATATATTTATATTTCCTGCAGATAAATAATTAAATCATTAATTAAATTTTCAGGATATTTACTGAAAAAAAGGAGGAGAATTAATAATGGCAAAAGAAAAATTTGAAAGAAGTAAACCCCACGTTAATATTGGAACAATAGGTCACGTTGACCATGGTAAAACAACTTTGACAGCAGCTATAACAAAAGTTTTATCCCTTGGGGGCGGAGCGAAGTACGAAGCTTATGAAAATATTGACAAGGCTCCAGAAGAAAGAGAAAGAGGAATTACAATTTCCACATCTCACGTTGAATATGAAACAGAAAATAGACACTATGCTCATGTTGACTGCCCAGGTCACGCGGACTATGTTAAAAACATGATTACTGGTGCTGCTCAGATGGATGGAGCTATATTGGTTGTATCAGCTGCAGATGGTCCTATGCCTCAAACAAGAGAGCATATAATATTGGCAGACCAGGTTGGAGTTCCTTACATTGTTGTTTTCTTGAACAAATGTGACCAAGTTGACGACGAAGAACTTATTGAATTAGTTGAAATGGAAGTAAGAGAACTATTAAGTGAATATGATTTCCCAGGAGATGATATTCCTATAATTAGAGGTTCAGCTCTTAAAGCTATCGAATCAAGTGCATCTACAAAAGATGCTGACGAATACAAACCTATCGTAGAATTAATGGAGCAGGTTGACAAATACATACCTACTCCTGAAAGAGCAACTGACAAGCCTTTCATTATGCCTGTTGAGGACGTATTTACAATCACAGGTCGTGGAACAGTTGCAACTGGTAGAGTTGAAAGAGGACAACTAAAAGTTGGAGAAGAAGTAGAAATAGTTGGTTTGATGGATGAACCAAGAAAAACAGTTGTAACTGGTATAGAAATGTTTAGAAAACTTCTTGACTCAGCTGTTGCTGGTGATAATATCGGTGCACTTTTAAGAGGTATTCAAAGAGATGAAATAGAAAGAGGTCAGGTTTTAGCTAAACCAGGTTCAATTAAACCTTATACAGAATTTGAAGCTCAGGTTTACGTTTTAACAAAAGAAGAGGGTGGAAGACATACTCCTTTCTTTAACAATTATAGACCACAATTCTATTTCAGAACTACTGACGTTACAGGTGTAGTTGAACTTCCACAAGGTACTGAAATGATAATGCCTGGTGACCACATCACATTAAAAGTTAAACTTATCACTCCAATAGCTATGGAAGAAGGATTAAAGTTTGCTATCCGTGAAGGTGGAAGAACTGTAGGAGCAGGAAACGTATCAAAAATAATTTCATAATAAAAACTTAAATAAAAAATAAGGGGTCAAAAGGCCTCTTATTTTTTTATTTAAATATTTAATTTATTATAAAATTACAAATTAGAAGTAGCTGGAAGCACATATTTTCATGTATAATTATAATGTTATATATAAAACCTACAGGGGGGAAACTGTTGGAGGTATCGGATGTTAATTTAATTAAGAGATGTCTAGAAGGAGATACTCAGGCATTTTCAGTGCTGGTTACAAGATATAAAAAATTGATATATAATATAATATATAATAAGGACGAAGTTAATGATGCTGCACAAGAGGTATTTATAAAAATATATAAATCCCTTGATAAATATAACCCTCAATATAAGTTTTCAACATGGTGTGCTAAAATAGCAACTAATTATTGTTACGATTTATTAAAAAAGAAGAGGGTTGAGTGTGTGCCTATAGAAAATGCCTATGGACTACATAATCAGGAAGATAGTCCAGAGAGTAGCTATATAAAAAGAGAACAGCGTGATAGGATAAACCATGAAATTATGAAATTACCTGAAAAGTATAGAATTCTTCTAATACTTTATCATAAAAATGGTCTATCATATGAAGAAATGTCACAAGTATTAGATGAGCCTATGTCAATAATTAAGAACAGAATTTATAGAGCCAGATTAATGTTGAAAAACAAGCTAGCTTCCGAAGGAAAGGAAGGAATTATATGATGAATAGCTGCAAATCATTTAACAATTTAATTACAAAGTATCTAGATGGAAATATAAGTGACAATGAACAAAACCGATTGATGGAGCATATTGGTTGCTGTGATTTGTGCAAAGATGAATATGCAAAATACAATTTAATGCTGGATGTATTAAATGAAAAAAATGAAATAGAGCCTCCCGAAACATTTGAAGCAGAGGTAATGACGCAAATTCAGTTTATTAATTTATCTGGGAAAAAAATAAAAGAGAAAAAACTACTCAAACTGTATTTTGCATTTGCTATGATGTTTTTTACATTTATGTTAGTTTTATCTGGAATAGCTTTTAAAGAACAACTTTTAAGCATTATGTTTTATATAAATTTACCTTCACAATATGCTTATGGTGTTTACTATTTTCTAGAAACATCAGGTATATTTTTAAATGTATTTAAAAATATTTTAATTTATTTATGTATATATCTTTCTGATGTGTATTTTATTTTAATTGGTTTGGCAGTATTAGCTTTTCTATCAAAAGCCTATCAATCTAAAAATTCAAAAACCGCTAAAACAAAATTTAATATAAATTAACTATAAAAAGCTCAAGTAAAAAAATACTTGAGCTTTTTATATATTCTTAGTCAAATAATACTTGAATATATGTTTTTTAATCACTAATAATAATGTAGCGGAGGTGATTTTTTGGATGGGGAATATAAAAATAAAGGTAAAGCAGATGGTGAAATTAGTGAAAAAATAGAATCAGAAGACAGTAATAAAAACACATTAAACTATGAAGAAAATATTGGAAGAAATAATGATGGCGCTGTAATTTTAAAAAAGGACAGTAAAAAATATGTGGTTTTAGGATGGATAAGTGCAGCACTTACAATTTTTATAAGTCCCATTTTTGCCATCCTTGGAGTAATTTTTGGTATTTTACTCAATGAGCAAATAAGAGGAAGTGGAAATATAATTATAATTACAAATGTTGTACTTGCATTATTTGTTATTGCCCTTCAAATACTTTATTTGCTAATGTTTATATAAATTTTTTATATATGGGACAGAGCAATTTTCCTATGTCCCATATATAATTTTTTCAAAATACAGTTAATATCAAAAACACCTAAAAATAAGCTTTAGGTTCTATAATTCTATTATTTTTACTAAAACAGTAGAACTTTTTTAAAAATAGTGGTATAAATAAAATGTTAGATAAAACAATTAGGAGGATGTCACAAAATGATTAGAGAGGCAATAAAGGTTAATAAAGAAAATGGACTAGAACCTAAACAAGCTGCATTATTTATTCAAAAGGCATCGAATTATAAATCAAATGTATGGATAGAAAAAGATGAAAGAAAGGCTAACGGAAAAAGCTTGTTGGGGATTTTATCATTGGCTGTTGCCAAAGATAACGACATTATCATTATTACAGAAGGAGAAGATGAAGAAGAGGCATTAAATGATTTAAAAAATTTTCTTACTTCAGATTTAGAAGAAAGTGTGTAGCAGCATGGTAGAAAAGATTTTTAGAGGAAAGGGTGTTTCGTCAGGTATAGCCATAGGAAAACTATTTATCATCAAGGATACAGAAGTACAAATAAATGATGATAATATAGAAGAATGGGAAGTTGATAATCAAATTACTTTATTAGAAGTTGCTATTTGTAAAACCTTTATAGAAATCTATGATTTAAAGGACGGATTTAGAGGGATACTCAGTGAAGAAGAAAATCGGATATTTGATTTTTATAAAGAAGTTTTAGATGACAAAAGTTTTTTTGAAGAAATAATAAATACAATAAGGACAAAAAAAATTTTTGCTTCAAATGCCATACATATATGTATTCAAAAATATGTTGATGAAATTTTACAAAGCAATAATGAATATATGAAACAACGAATATACGATTTAAAAGATATTAGAAAAAGAATAATTAAAAATATATATGGTGAAAATGGAACTGATTTAGATAAAATTAATTGTGAGAATATAGCCGCTATAAAAGAACTTACTCCTACAATTGCTACAATGCTGTGTAAAAAATCTGTTCAGGGGGTTTTAGCACAGGAAGGAGCAGGCTTTTTTTCTCACAGTTCAATTATTTTAAGAAGTAGTGGCATTCCTGTTTTAGGAGAAGTTGAGTTTGAGAAAATTATAAAATTCAAGGGAAGTACTGCTATAATTGATTGTATATCCAATGTAGCAATTATTAATCCTTCAAATTTAGCAATTAAAAATTATAAAAAACAAATTAATGATTATAAAATTATTAATAATAACAAACAAAATCAGGAGCCTATTATAACAACAGATGGACATTCAGTAACCATTTTAGCTAATATTAGCAATGTAAAAGATTTTAATACTGCAAAAGCTTTAAATATGGCGGGAATTGGTCTTGTAAGGACAGAATCCCTTTATCTTAATTACAAAAAAGTACCTAATGAAAAAAGACAATATCTTATATATTCAAAAATTGCAAAAGACATGTTGGGAAAACCAGTTGTAATAAGAACTGCTGACATTGGAGGGGACAAGCTGCCTGATTCTTTAGGAATAAATCCAGAGTCTTTAGAGAAAAGTTCTAGGGGAATTAAAAGGTCTCTTGAACAAAAAGAAGAATTTATGACACAAATAAAAAGCATTTTAAGAGCAGCAGAAAATGGGAATATAAAAATATCCTTTCCGATGGTAAGTACAGTTAGGGAGCTACGGGATGCTAAGAATATAATACTAGAAGCTTCTGATAAATTATATAAAGAGTCCTTCTATATAACAAAAAAAATTAGTATAGGTACTATGATAGAGACTGCAGCAGCTGTAGAAAATTTAGACGAAATACTAAAAGAAGTGGACTTTATAAGTATAGGCACCAATGATTTATTGCATCAAATTTGCAAATTTAACAGAAAATGTTCTCATTTAGAGAAAAGATCCTATTTAGAGCCGGAATTTCTTAAAACTGTGCAGTATTGTATAAATAAAGCTATAATAAATAATAAAAGAGTAAGTGTTTGCGGGGAAATGGCAAGTGATATTGAAGCTGTGGCTATACTTGTAGGAATGGGAGTACATGAACTTAGTATGAATCCTGCTTTCTCTTTAAATATTAGTAGTTTTATCAAGAGTATAAGTTTTAAAGAAGCAGAAGAAATAGCAAAGAAAGCTATAGAAGGTGAATCAATTGAATTTGTTAAAAGCATATTATCAAAATGGGTTAACCGATTATAAGCATAAATATTATAGGCGTTATAAAAGTAGGATGTGAAAGAAATGTTTGATATAGCAGAAGAATTAAAAAAACTACCTGAAAAACCTGGCGTTTACATTATGAAGAATAAAGATGGTGAAATCATTTACATTGGGAAGGCTGTTGTTTTAAAAAACAGAGTCCGTCAGTATTTTAATTCCTATTCCAATCAAAATGCCAAAGTTCAGGCAATGATTTCACAAATTCATGAGTTTGAGTATATAGTAACTGATACAGAAATTGAAGCATTAATACTTGAGTGTAACCTTATAAAAAAGCATAAGCCTAAATTCAATATTATGCTAAAGGATGATAAAAATTACCCATTTATAAAAATAACAATGAAAGAAGATTTTCCACGGGTTGTTATAACCAGAAAAATAGAAAAGGACGGGGCTAAATATTTTGGACCATTTACAAGCGCTGGGGCTGTAAAAGAAACTGTTGACATTATAAAAAAACTCTTTCCAATAAAATCTTGCAATAAGGTATTAAAAAACAACAAGGGGAAAGACAGGCCTTGTTTAAATTATCATATACATCAATGTCTAGGTCCATGTCAGGGAAATGTAAGCAAAGAAGAATACAGGGAAATTATATTGGATATTGTAAAATTTCTTGATGGAAATCAACAGTATATAATTGAAAAGCTTGAAAAGGAAATGGATATAGCATCTCAAGATATGGAATTTGAAAAAGCAGCTAAATTAAGAGACAAGATAATTAGTTTAAGACATATAGCACAAAAGCAGAAGATTGTCAGTGCTGATATGGAGGATCAGGATGTTATTGCTTTTGCAAAGGATCAAACAGATTCATGTATACAGATTTTTTTTATAAGAAAAGGGAAGATTACAGGAAGAAAGCATTTTATTTTTGAGGGAATAAATCATTTAACTGATGCTGAACTTATGACTTCATTTATAAAACAATTTTACAGCAGTACAGAATATGTTCCAAAAGAAATTGTCATACAGGTGGATATTGACGAAAGGGATATTATAGAAAAATGGCTTTTAGAAAAGAAGACATCTAGAGTTTATATAAGGGTGCCAAAAAGAGGAGAAAAGCTAAGACTTATTGAAATGGTATCAGAAAATGCAATAATTTGCCTTGAGGGTTTTAAGGAACGAGTAAAAAATGAAAAAAAACTTGCAGAAGAAGGGCTTGAAAAAATATCAGCTGTTTTAAATTTGAAAAATCACCCAGAAAGGATAGAGGCCTATGACATATCTAATATGGGTTTATCTGAAATTGTAGCATCTATGGTGGTTTTTGAAAATGGTTTGCCCTCTAAAAGTGAATACAGAAGGTTTAAGATAAAATCCATTGACATCCAAAATGACTATGCAAGTATGCAGGAAGTAATATATAGAAGGTTTACACGAGCAAAAAAACATCAAGAAGAGGATAAAGAAGAAAAAGGTTTTGGAAAGCTTCCAGATATAATAATGGTAGATGGAGGCATAGGACATGTGAATTTGGTGTATGATGTTTTAAAAGAGCTTGAAATCAAAAATATACCTGTAATAGGAATGGTAAAGGATAAAAAACACAGGACAAGAGGATTGGTTGGGAGAGATTTTGAATTTGATCTATCTAGAGATTTTTTGCTTTTAAGATTTATAACATCTATACAGGATGAAGCCCATAGATTTGCATTAGAATATAATAAAAAACTTAGAAAAAAAAGATATTCAGGTTCTGTATTAGATAATATAGAAGGGATAGGACAAAAAAGAAAACAGGCTTTAATAAGGCATTTTGGTTCTATAAAAAAGATAAGGACTGCAAGTGTCAGTCAGCTTTCTGAAGTTAAAGGAATCAGTAAAGAACTGGCTAGTAACATATATGAATATTTTAAGCAATAGGAGTTAAATTAAAATGGCTGTATACGGGATCTCTGATTTACATCTTTCATATGGCATAGATAAACCCATGGATATTTTTGGTGATAGATGGGTAAATTATATGGATAAACTTAAAGAAAACTGGGAAGAAATTGTTAAAGAAGATGATTATGTCCTTATTCCAGGTGATATTTCCTGGGCTACTTATTTAGAACAGGCAATAAAAGATTTTCAGTTTATTGAAAACCTTCCTGGAAGGAAAATCATTTCAAAAGGGAACCATGACTACTGGTGGACAACAATGAGCAAGCTAAATATTTTTTTAGAAAAAAATAACTTTAAAACCATTGAATTTATACATAATAACAGTTATAATATACAAGGCTTTATTGTGTGCGGTGCAAGGGGATGGAAATGTCCTGGAGATGATGGTTTTAGTCAAGAGGACAAAAAAATATATGAAAGAGAATTAAATAGGCTAAAATTATCTTTAAGTAATGCAAAGCCTATTGGCGAAGAAGAAATTATAGTTATGATGCATTATCCCCCTTTTAATTCTTCAAAGGAACCATCGGAATTTGTGGAAATAATGGGGGAATATGGTGTAAAAAAATGCCTATATGGTCATCTTCATGGGGGCAGTTTTAATAGTGCAGTTGAAGGAGAAGTTGAAGGAATTGATTTTAAACTTGTATCTTCTGATTATTTGAATTTTAAGCCTTTTAATGTATCTTAAGATGCAAGAAAAAATTTCTGTAACATGTAATATGTTTGCTTTTTATAGAGTATTATAATTAAACCCTTACTATTGTATTTTTAAAACATATTATGTTATAATGTAATGGTTAATTTATTATCCATTCTTAAATATATGTAAACTAATATTTTAAATTTAAATAAATGAATTTAGTGTATACTAACAAAACCAAGTAATGGGAGGAAAAATTTTAAATGAATGTCAAGTTAGAAAGAAAAGAAAACAATATTGTTGAGTTAGAAATTGAAGTTGATGCAGAGGTATTTGAAGAAGGATTAAAAAAGTCATTTCAAAAGAATGTTAAAAAATTTAACATACCCGGATTTAGGAAAGGAAAAGCACCTAGGAATATTGTAGAAAGATACTATGGGGCAGAAGTGCTTTATGAAGATGCTTTAAATGAGGTTTTCCCTAAGGCTTATGAAGAGGCAGTAAAGGAAACTGATATATTTCCTGTTGATAGACCAGAATTGGATATAAAGCAGATAGGAAAAGGTGAAAACTTAATATTTACAGCTAGTGTAACTGTTAAGCCTGAAGTTGAATTGGGAGAATATAAAGGTATTGAAATAGAAAAAATAAAAGTAAATGTTAGTGATGAAGATGTGGATAAGGAAATTCAAAAGGTAGCAGAAAAGAATGCTAGAATGGTAACTGTAGAAGACAGAGGTATACAAGAAGGAGATATTGCAGAAATAGATTTTGAAGGTTTTATTGACGGGGAACCTTTTGAAGGTGGAAAAGGTACTGATTTTCCTTTAGAAATTGGTTCTGGTAAGTTTATTAAAGGATTTGAAGAGCAGCTTATAGGTGGAAAGCCTGGGGATGATATTGAGGTTAAAGTTACATTTCCAGAGGATTATAATGCAAAAGAGTTAGCAGGAAAAGATGCTATATTTAAGGTAATAGTAAACGATGTAAAGCTAAAAGAAATGCCTGTAATAGATGATGAATTTGCAAAGGATGTAAGTGAATTTGATACTTTAGATGAGTATAAAGAAGATTTAAGAAAAAAACTTACAGAGTCAGGTGAACACAGAGCAAAACATGAACTTGAAAATAAGCTTATAGAAAAAATAGTTGATAATGCTACTGTTGAAATACCTAAAGTTATGGTAGATAAACAGTTAGATGCTAACGTACGTGATTTTGATATGAATTTAAGATATCAAGGTTATAGTTTAGAACAATATTTACAAATGGCACAGATGGATATTGATACATTTAAAGAACAAGGCAGGGAAATGGCAGAAAAAGATGTTAAAACCCAACTTGTACTGGAAAAAATAAGCAAGACAGAAGATATCCAGGTATCTGACGAAGAGTTTAAAGAGGAATTAAAAAAACTTTCAGAAAAATATCAAAAAGATGAAGAAGAATTTATGAAACTTTTAAGAGATGACGATATAGAATATATAAAGAGTACAATAATTACTAGAAAAACTATAGATTTCTTAGTAGAGAATGCAAAAATAAAATAAATAGCGTTTAAGTATCAGTGAATTTGGGAAAAAATATATAACATTGATTGAAAACTAAGGAGGTATGACAATGAGTTTAGTACCGATAGTTGTAGAACAGACAAATCGAGGAGAACGTTCATATGATATTTTCTCAAGACTATTAAAAGATAGAATAATAGTTTTGAGTGAGGAAATAAATGATGTAACAGCCAGTCTAGTAGTGGCACAAATGCTTTTTTTAGAGGCTGAAGATCCTGATAAGGATATACAATTATATATAAACAGTCCAGGAGGTTCAGTTACTGCAGGATTTGCAATATATGACACTATGCAGTATGTAAAGCCTGATGTATCAACTATTTGTGTTGGGCTTGCTGCGAGTATGGGAGCTTTCTTACTTGCAGCTGGGGCTAAGGGCAAAAGATATGCATTGCCTAATAGTGAAATAATGATTCATCAGCCATTAGGTGGTGCAAGAGGTCAAGCAACAGATATTAAAATTCATGCAGAGTGGATAATTAGAATTAAAGAAAAACTTAACAAAATTTTAAGTGAAAAGACAGGTCAGACTATTGAAAAAATAGGAAGAGATGTTGAAAGAGATTTCTTTATGACAGCAGAAGAGGCAAAAATTTACGGTATAGTGGATGAAGTTATGGAAAGAAGAAAATGAATGAGGTGGTAGCGTGTCAAGATATGATGAAAAGAAACAGCTAAAGTGCTCCTTCTGCGGTAAGACTCAAGAACAAGTTAAAAGGTTGGTAGCAGGGCCAGGGGTATACATCTGCGACGAATGTATAGAGCTTTGTTCTGAAATAATTGAAGAAGAGTTTGAAGATGCAAGAGTTGATGCAGAACTTAATGATATACCAAAGCCAGCTGAGATAAAAGAAATATTAGACCAATATGTAATAGGTCAGGAATCGGCTAAAAAGTCCTTGGCTGTTGCAGTTTACAATCATTACAAGAGAATTAATGTAGAAGTAAAAGCTTCTGATGTAGAGCTTCAAAAAAGTAATATTGTTATGTTAGGGCCTACAGGTTCAGGGAAAACTCTTTTAGCACAGACTTTAGCAAGAATTCTAAATGTTCCCTTTGCTATAGCTGATGCAACATCACTTACTGAGGCAGGTTATGTTGGTGAGGATGTTGAAAATATTCTTTTAAAGATTATACAGGCAGCTGACTATGATATTGAAAGAGCAGAAAAGGGAATAATATATATTGACGAAATTGATAAAATTGCAAGAAAGTCAGAAAACCCTTCCATAACAAGAGATGTAAGTGGGGAAGGAGTTCAGCAGGCACTGCTAAAAATTCTTGAAGGAACCATTGCTTCAGTTCCACCACAGGGTGGAAGAAAGCATCCACACCAAGAATTTATACAAATTGACACTACAAATATCTTATTTATTTGTGGAGGTGCTTTTGACGGAATTGAAAAGATAATAGAAAATAGAATAGGTCAAAAATCCTTAGGTTTTGGAGCTAAAATTGAAAGCCGCAAAAAAGATGATGTGGGTGAGATACTAAAAGAAATACTTCCACAGGACCTATTAAAGTATGGACTCATTCCTGAATTTGTTGGAAGACTTCCAATACTTGTTTCATTACATTCTCTTGATAGGGATGCCCTTGTTAAGATATTAAAAGAGCCTAAAAACTCACTTGTCAAACAGTATCAGAAACTTTTCGATATGGACGATGTGGAGCTAGAGTTTGAAGATGAAGCTTTAGAGGCTATTGCAGATAAGGCTATTGCCAGAAATACAGGTGCAAGAGGACTAAGGGCTATTTTAGAAGAAATCATGTTAGATGTAATGTATGAAATACCTTCAAGAGACGATGTGGAAAAATGCATGATTAATAAGGAAAGTGTAGAAAAAAAAGAACCGCCTCAATTAACAATAAACGAAAACAAAAAGAAACGTCAAACAAATAAAAAATCCAGAGTTAAAAAAGAATCAGCTTCTTAGAAAATTGAAAATTATAGATTTTTATAATACCGTCACTTAAAAAAGTGGCGGTATTATTTTTTTCTTTTTTAAGACCAGTATTTTTTAGTAATAAAATATGTTCCCCATAGTAATCAATATTTCCCATTATAACGGTATTGCCATCATGGGAAATTAAAAATTTTAATAAAAAAATCAAAGTGATTTTATATTTTTTATTAAAAGAAATAGTATTAACATATCAAAACATTAATTTTTGTATAAAAATCACGGTAAAAGAAATACTATTTTAAGCAGTATAATTATGTATAATCTCGGGAGGACAAAAAATGGTGACAACAATTCTTTTTATTATACAGTTTTTTTTCTCTATTATAATAGGACTGTATTTTTTAAATTTATTTAAAACTCAACAAGGTAATAAAAATGCAATAGAAAAAGAATCAAAAAAGGAATTGGAAAAGCTAAGAAAAATGCGGGATATAAAGCTTACAGAACCTTTGGCGGAAAAGACAAGGCCATCCACGCTAAAAGAGATAGTAGGGCAGAGTCAAGGAATTAAAGCACTAAGGGCGGCTTTATGTGGACCAAATCCACAACATGTTATAATATATGGTCCACCTGGAATAGGCAAAACAGCTGCAGCCAGAGTTATTTTAGAAGAGGCAAAGATGAATGACATATCTCCTTTTAGGAGAGAAGCCAAATTTGTAGAAATGGACGCTACCACTGTGAGATTTGATGAAAGAGGAATTGCAGACCCCTTAATTGGTTCTGTACATGACCCAATTTATCAAGGGGCAGGAGCTTATGGTGTGGCAGGAGTTCCACAACCGAAGCCTGGTGCAGTTACCAAAGCTCATGGTGGAATTCTCTTTATAGATGAGATTGGAGAGCTTCATCCTATACAGATGAATAAGCTTTTAAAGGTACTTGAAGATAGAAAAGTATTTTTAGAAAGTGCTTACTACAGTTCAGAAGATAAAAATATTCCATCCCATATACATGAAATTTTTCAAAGGGGACTTCCAGCAGATTTTAGACTGGTTGGGGCTACTACCAGAACTGCAGACGAAATTCCCCCTGCCATAAGGTCACGGTGTGTTGAGATATATTTTAGACCTCTTACTCAAAGTGAAATAATAGAAATTGCTAGAAATGCTGCAAAAAAAGGTGGTTTCGAATTAGAGGATGAAGGGGATGCACTAATTGCAAAATATGCTCAAAATGGCAGGGAAGCTGTTAACATAGTGCAGATTGCTGGAGGAGTATGTCTTGTTGATGGAAGAAATACAATAAGAAAAAAAGATATTGAATGGGTAATAGAATTTGGACATTATAGTCCACGTATTGAAAAAAAGGTATTAAAGGAAGAACAAATTGGATGTATAAACGGTCTTGCAGTGTTTGGAAACTCTATTGGTATGGTTGTTGATATTGAAGTGTCTGTAATGAAAGCATTAAGCGGAAAAGGTGAAGT
>DUVG01000153.1 GCA_012841175.1 Clostridium sp. | reverse complement strand
TATACATTTTTTATACGCCTTAGGGCACGATAAGAAAACCTCATTCCACCTACAAAGAATACAAGTAGAATTGGCATTAAAACGTAATAGCTTCTTGGAAAATCAATGTTGAGAATATATTCGTATAGAACAAATAGTATTCCGCCCCCAACCACTGAAGCGAATATTACATTATTCATCTCTTCTATACTTGCATAACGCCAGACGCTTTTATACAAGTTAAAGATACGGAATACTACAATCAAGACAAGTGTTGTGATTATGTATGTTTTTTCAAAACTAGCCATGTATATTTCAGGTATTCTAAAGTCAGTTCTTAAAAAAACTGCCCCAAAAGATGCCACATTTATAAGTACAATATCAAGTAATAATAAAATCCACTTTCTGTAGGTTAAATTGAGATTAAAGCCTTTAATAAGCCTTCCGACTACAGCATACATTCCTAAATCCCCCAATGCATAATCATTTTTTAATATATATAGGTATTTCTTATATATTTTGTCTTATAAAGAAAAACCCCTAATAAACTATGTCGTTTAATTTTTAAAAATAGTTATAAACTGTTCTTCAATTTTGTTACATATACTCCCAATTTAGTCCCATTTATTTTTATTGTTTTATTATATTTTATACTTTTTTGTAAAAATATTTTTAATATATTCTTCCATAAAAATATGATATCACTTTGTCATGAAAAAATCAATAAAATCATAAAGTGCTGATATATGGCTATTATAAAAATTAATCATATTTATAGCTATAACTATATCCGTAGTAAGATGTTTTTCTAAAGTCAATTTTAGTAAGAACAGCTCCTATCATATTTGCATTTACCCCTTCAAGTGCTTTGCAAGCTCGTTTTGCCATATCAATTCTAGTGCCTGCACTTGCTAGAACAAGTATAGTTCCATCAGTCAATCCTGCCAAAATTGCTGCATCAGTAACTTGTCCCACTGGTGGAGTATCAAATATTACTATGTCATACTCCTCTTTTACTTTATCAATAAAATTCTGCATCTTGTTAGAACTCAACATCTCGTATGGATTAGGTGGCACAGGTCCACTTGTTATAATGTCTAAATTTGAAGTTTCTGTTTTTTCTATAGCCTTAACTTTAAGATCATCCTTTGTGTCAGTAAGGATATTTGTCAATCCTATATTATTTTTAACACCAAAGTAATGATGTACTTTTGGCTTTCTAAGGTCTGCATCTACAATAAGAACCTTTTTGCCTGATTTAGCTAAAGTAACTGCTAAGTTTGCAGCCGTAACGGATTTTCCATCTCCCATAGATGGACTTGTAAGTACCATTGTCTTAACTTCTTTATCAATATTTATGTAGTGAAGATTTGTTCTAAGTTCTCTAAAGGCTTCTGTAGCTGCTGCCTTTGGATCGTTTTTGGTAATAAGATTTTTAAGATATTCTCTTTCCAATTCTCTCCTGTCTTTTGCCTTGCTCTTTCCTCTTTTTCCACCTTTGAACTTAGGAATAGTTCCCACCACATTAAGACCTAAATGTCTTTCTACTTCTTCTGGCTTTTTAAATGTATGGTCAACAAATTCTAGAAGAAGAATAAGTCCAACACCTAGCATAAGCCCTAACATTCCTGCTATTCCTACATTGGTTTTCTTGTTAGGTTTAACTGGTGAAACTGGAGCACTGGCTTCGTCTACAACCATTACATTTTTTACTTCTATAATATCTGCCGCCAACTCTTGGATTTCATTTGACAGCTCATTAACAACTTCCTTTGCAAGGGCTGGATTGCTGTCTTCATAACTAATTTTAAATATTCTAGAATCTTTAACTGTTCTTACATCTACATTGCTAAGGAGTTTTCCTGGACTTACATTAAGCTTTTCCCCCACTCTTTCAGCAACAGTCCTTGATTTTAAAAGCTCTCTGTAGTCAGCAATAAGTTGGTTATTTAGTTGGATATCTCCTATGCTTAGTCCTCCTACATTACCACTTTCTTTTCCTAAAAACAACGTAGCCTCTGATCTGTAGATAGGTGTTAAGTAGTAGCTTGTAATCAAAAACGTGGAAACAGTAACAAATATAAAACAAGCCGCTATAATGTACCATTTCCTAAGAAGTAAGAAAAAAATCTCCCTTACATCTATTTCTTCGAAACTATTTCTCTCCATAAATGCTTGACCCCTTTTCGATAATACTAATTAAATTTCTATTTCCGACATTAAATAGGAATACTTGTAAAATAATTCTCTTCCTCTTAGATAATCACTGCCAAGTCTTTCTTTAAGGTATGCTTTAACTTCTTCTACCTCTTCATCTGTATAGCCATCTTCCATTATACCTTGTAAATAAGCAATGTCTACTCGTGAATATAATCTTTTCAAATCATCCATATCATCGTCGCTAATATGGTGTCCGTATTCCCTGATCATTTCATCAACCCAAGATTCTGATAAAACTTCATTTTCTGCATCCAAATCATCTTTATCAGCATCATTTGCTTTATTATCTTCTTCCGAAGCGTTTATTGGCGTAGTCATAGGTGTAGGGTCATCTTCTGATTCACTTACAGATGTGTCTCCTGAAGTATCAATCTCAGGATCATTTGATTTTGACATATTACTAGACCCACCTGGTATATCATCTGACATACCTAATTCTAGAATACCCTCCTCTCTTTTTAAATCATTTTCATCTGTACTCCCTGTAGCACTGTTATTCATTAGAATAGGTAATATGATTCCCATGAAAATGGCTAGCAATATGGCTAGGATAATTACAATTATTTTTTTCATAAAAAAACCCCTTTTAAAATCATATAAACTACTATGACTAACCTAAAATCAGTTAAAACTTTAGCCAATCTTTAGTGATTTTATGTATTATATCTAAAGTTCTTAAATATTTCTACCAAAAAAAAACTTTTTTTTGGTTTGGTTAAATATTCTATGTCTTTATCTTCAAGTACCATCAATGGGTTTGTATACATAAGTTTTTGAGCATTTTCTAAACCACAGAATCTAATTAGTTTTGCCTCTAATTCATCCTTGTCTTTTAAGAATCTGTGTTGTCCGTGAGAGTCAGATGCAACAAAATGAGCCATTTCTTCATGTATAAGAGTTAATGCCTCTTTTTGAACTTTTTTGCCATGGTAACCAAGAATGCTTCCTGAATTAATTTGAGCTAAAGCCCCATTATCAATAAGGTCTTGTAACATTCCACTTTTTCTATATTCTGTAGTATATCGCTCAGGGTGAGCTATTATAGGAACATATCCTTCAACTAATAGGGAAAAAACTAAATTTGATGCATGTTTAAGAACAATGTCCATAGGAAATTCAATAAGTACATATTTAGTGTCATTAAGTGGAATGATTTCTTGGTTTTTTATTCCATCAGAAATTCCATGGTCAGCAAATACCTCCATACCAGAATAAATATTTAAATCTATGCTCTTATCTTTAAGAACACCTTTTAAAATATCTATTTTGGATTTTATTGTTTCAGGTGTAGGTGCATAGCCACCACCTATCATATAATGGGGTGTTGCAATAATCCCACTTACTCCTGCCTCTTTTAGTTTGTTACACAATTCAACAGACTCATCCAAGGATTGAGGCCCGTCATCAACTCCATCCAAAATATGACAATGTATATCTATCATTTCTTCTCATCCTTCTTTTGTTTGTTATAGTGCCTTATGCTGATATTGTTGTTTCAATTATGTACCATTTAATTCATGCTGCAAAGTAATTATATCATCATATTATTGAAGTCTCAAGACATTTTTTATGAAATTTAACAAATCAGACAACTGGAATATTTATACCCAGTTGTCTGATTTACATAAGTCTTTGTTTCTTTATTTATTCTTTGCTATCCTCAGTTTCACTTTCCTTGATGTCATTTTCTTTACTGTCATCTACATTTATATCATCATCTTCTTTTGCTTCTTCCTTGTCTTCATCATCAAGAGGAATTAAACCTCTATCTAGCATAGTGTTATACAGTACTACAAAAGCTTCTGCTCTAGTAACACTTTTCTTAGGCTGGAATGTATTGTCTGGATATCCTTTTACAATAGCTAATTTCACTGACGTTGCTATGTAGTCTAAGGACCATGTACCTATATTTGCACCATCTAAGAATGCAGGTCGCTCTAGACCTTTTTCAATTGCAATGTCAAAAGCTTTCAGGATTAAGACAACCATTTCTTCTCTAGAAAGTTCTCTTGAAGCTCTAAATGTATTATCTTCATATCCTACTATTATATCATTTTCTACAGCTGTTTGGATAAAGCCTGCTGCCCATTCTGGAATCAGTGCGCTATCCTCAAATTTAAGGTCTATTTTCTCTGCTGGCTCTAAGCCTGCTGCGTGAACAACAATTACTGCCATCTCAGCTCTTGTTATACTTGCATCAGGTCTAATTGTTCCATCTGGATAACCGCTAACTATATCCATTTTAGCAAGCTTTAATATTATTTCTTTAGCCCAGTGTCCATCTATATCAGTAAATTTAATTTCATCTTCAGGCAAACCTGGAACTTCTGTTTCTTCAGGCTCTTCAACATCTGGTGTTGGTGTTGGTGTTGGTGTTGGTGTTGGTGTAGTAATAACTTTTCCACCACCTGAAGGAGGTCTGCTTGTTGGTTTTGTCGTTGGCGTTGGTGTTGGTGTTTCCTCTGGATCCGGCGTTGGTGTTTCTTCTGGATCCTCTGGATCCGGTGTTGGTGTTTCCTCTGGATCCGGTGTTGGTGTCTCTTCTGGATCCGGTGTTGGTGTTTCTTCTGGATCCGGTGTTGGTGTTTCCTCTGGATCCGGTGTTGGTGTCTCTTCTGGATCCTCT
>DUVG01000152.1 GCA_012841175.1 Clostridium sp. | reverse complement strand
GAATTTCAGAATTAGTACGAAAGGACTTTATGTCAAATGTTGGAGTACGATTCTATTGAGTCGTACTCCATAAGTGTATTTAGAGCTGTTTTAATGTTTAGGTTTTAATTCATATTTGTCATACTCTGTGCGTTAGATATTTTGAGTTGTCGTACCTTGCTCAGAAGGACAGAACACCAGGATACATTGCGTTCTTCACCTGCAAAGGCGGAGCAGATTAATTCATTATGCTCAGAGACAAGAACAACGCCCACTCGCAAATCGGATTGAGATGCTCCTTTTGAAATATTAATTGAATAATTCATCCAATACATACTATTTGCATTCATATACTATTCTCCCTATCCCGGAATTGCTTCATCAAAGGATTTTTGTGTTAGCCCTAATGCAATAGACTTCCACAAATACGTAGAAACTATTGTAGCATACTCATTCCAATTGACGAAATGCTCTGTTAATACTTTTGAAGAAGGTAACTCTTTTAGATCATACATCCATTGAATAGTACGCTTAATTGTTCCGTCACCTTTTGAAAGAACATTCTCCCGCCCTAATGAAAAAATTAAATACATCTCGGCTGTCCATTGTCCAATTCCTTTTAAAGCAGTTAGTTTGGTGATAATATCTTTATTTGAAAGAGTCTGAAATTCCTCAAAGTATATTCTTTTCTCGATAATACTTCCTGCTAACGTCTTGATATATTCAACTTTACTGCCAGATAAGCCTACCCCACGAAGATCGCTATCATTTGTTGATAACATAATATCAGGGGTTACATTGCCAAAGGTGGTGCAGATTCGCTGCCAAATGGTTTCACGAGCTTTATCGCTTATCTGCTGCCCTACAATATACTTTACAAGACATTTGAAACCATCTTTTTCTATAGCTAATTCGCTAGTGCCAATGTATCTAATTAACTTACCCAACATCTCATCAGTACGAATAAGATATTGCACTCTCTCGTCATTTAAATCATATTTTAAACAAATCATATCTTTCACACTCAACAATCCAGTTATATTATAGAATCCACGTATAATTTATTAGCACTCCAAAACACTACTATACGCGACTATTCGCTTAAAAGAGGAAATTATCGCACTACTACGTTGACGATTTTTTTGATTATTTCCGCCCTCAGGTTTTCCTGTTTTTTCATCTTAATACTAAAATTATTTGAAATATCTGCGTTACCGCTTACACTTCTACTGATTCATCAATTTCTTCAGGAAGGAGTTCTAAGGCTCTCTGTAAATTGTTTGTCCGAGGATGCAATTATTAATTCTTTATGTCTATTGCTTTCTTAATGATAACACATAAATTAACATTCTAACATGTCGTATTTGGAAAATTTCTGAATTATTTCTGCGTCAATTTATGTAATTGATGGAATATAGTGTAGATTATTGCTAATTTACTGTTATCTCACAAGAAAATCAATGCTATCTGAATATCAACCATCATACCGAAACGATCCTCATAGGGAACATCCTTCATCTTTGAGTCATTCAGTTGGGTACGAAATGCATCAGCCATAGTTGTCAGGCGCATTTCAATTAATTTATCAATCGTACTTTGGTTTGTTATGTAATTACCTCCCGTAATAGCCGTCACCTCTGGTGAGAGATCACTGCCATTTATCATGAGAACCAGGGAAGATATGGATACCGCAGAATTACTATGGAACTCCATAATCGTAGGTATAAAATCAATCATAAAACTGTTCAGAGGCTAATGAAAACTTTACAATAAAAATGCATGGTTAGGATTAAGAAATATCGCTCTTACAGGGGTGAAATAGGAAATATTGCTCCGAATCTTATTCAACGAGATTTCACAGCAACAAGGCCGAATCAAAAATGGACAACTGATATCACTGAATTTTCTTTGTTAGGTACAAAACTTTATCTTTCTCCAATTTTAGATATGTATAATAGCAAGATAATTAGCTACAGCATAAGCGAACGGCCTGTTCTTAGTCAGGTAATGGATATGTTGGATAAAACTTTTAAAAAGTTATCTGATAGTATAGCAGAATTTGATTTGATTATTTCAAACATAGTATCAGAATTTATTTTATCGAGAATATAGCCATAGCTTTTTTTAAGATCTCATTTTCCTCTTTGAGTCTTGCATTCTCTTTCTTAATTCTG
>DUVG01000151.1 GCA_012841175.1 Clostridium sp. | reverse complement strand
TCATAGAACCGATTCTTTCTACTTCTTGTTTGAGGACATTCTCCTGAACACTCCAGTCCATGGTCTTTATTTCAGGTCTTGCGGCAATACTCTCTATCTTAGTCAATTCAATATTGAGAATATGCCGGATCTGTTTCGCTGCTTCTTGTGCACTTGAAGAATAAAACATGTTTATATTTGTCGTCAACAAACTTTGGGCCGTAAAATATGCATATAACCCTAGAAAAGAAAATGAGATGAGCATCACCAGCGTAATGACCAATGACAGTTTAAGTCCGAGCTTTAAATTTAAAAACCATTTCATAATGTACCTCCTTAAGAGTATTTAAACAAGCTGTATGTGCCTAAGAAACAAAATAAAGGCACGCATGTAAGTGATTTCTTCACATAATGTATATCGGTATAGTGTTTTAATATTATTACAAATCTATTTATAGATATTAAAAGATCTGATAATTTTTTTATATATGGATGAGCATATAAAATAAAACGGCAGTAGAATTTATAAAGATAAAAAAGCACATAATAGAGATACGACCAAAAAAAATAAAAATTTTAGAATTGCACTAAAGACAAGAGAAGTATATAATGGAATTAAAAATCTGAACAGGAGTTGATGTTAACATGGACAAATATCTTTGTACAGCATGTGGATACATATATGATCCAGCAGAAGGAGATCCAGACAATGGAGTTGCACCAGGCACATCATTTGAGGATATTCCAGATGATTGGGTATGCCCTGTATGTGGTGTTGGAAAGGATTTATTTGAAAAAGCTTAAGGATGAGAATTATTTGTGTTTCTTAAGCTAATATGTGATGAGATAAAAAGACTGCCTTCTAGTTAATTAGAGGTAGTCTTTTTGATTGAGGCTAGCTTTTTGGAACAGGTCTAAACATCTTTTAATGTAGTAAGTGCATTTATGCTAAGTATTTCTAGTGGATTATTGAATGAATTCTATGAGTGAGCTGTCTACCCATTTAACATAGTCCTCTTCGATGAAAATTAAAACTTCATTTTCTTGCCAACTTAAGACAACTACATCACTATCAAAATACTTAACTCTTTTTCCTGTGTAAAACATGCTAAACCTCCTATCTTATGTAAGGTACATTATACTTAAATTTTATATCGGCAAAAAACCTGTGTACTTAACTAAAATAATGTATTAAAAATGTATCAAATTATTTTTACTATAATTTGGATAATATAATTTTGTTGAAAGATATTATTTTGTAATATATAATAGAACTTAAGCAGAAATTTTGTAAATTATTTATATCATCAATTATTGCTTTTCTACACTGAAAAAATGCTACACAAACAAATTTTTATCCAAATTGTAAATTTATTAGTTTGTCGAGTATTAATAGGAATGGTAGTTTTAATGTATGTTGTTATTGGTTCGTTGCAGTAAGTAGTTCTAATAAATATGAAATCTTAGAGGAGGTCTTTAGTTATGAAGGTTGAAGTAAAAGAGGTGGATAATGTAAAGATCATTAAACTTACAGGACAAGTTAGAATTTCAACTCAAAACGAATTCAAAGATTTACTTGACAATGTAGCAAAAGAAAATGAAGGAAAGTCAGTTATAATTAGCATGGATGGAGTAATATATATGAACAGTGCAGGATTAGGAATAATTATTGATACCTACAAGAAATTCAAAGAAAAACAGGGAAAAATGATATTGTGCAACCTTACGCCAGATATCACAAAACTGTTTGAAGTTACAAGACTTGATAGATTTATAGAAATTTATAAAACGGAAAATGAAGCTTTGGCAAGTATAGCTTAAAAAGCTCCAACAGAAACGCAACAATTTGTTGCGTTTCTGAGTAATTAAGCCAAAAAAAAGTCGAATAACAGCTTTTTGAGTACAATAGTTGAATGTTATTTTCTAATATGATAGATTAAAATTAACAAAGTGAGAGGAAATCATATATGAAGACATCTTTGGTTGAGTTTATCGCAATTTCAGTTCCTGAGCAGCTTATGATGGCGTTATTCGCTTGGGTGATTCTGGGAAAAAAGGAAACAGCTAAATTTAGAAATGTATTATTCGTTGGCTTAGTTGCAGTATTAGTTTTTAGGGTTTTACAGATACTTCTTAAAGGTTATATATATGCTATAGTACCACAGGTTCTGATATTTGCGGCGTTAATATATTTTTTATATAGGGTAAATGTAATTGAATCAGTTGTAAGTTGTTTAGTTACCATGATTATTTTTGCAGCTATCCAGGGAGCAATGTTTAATGTTTTATGTATGTGGACTGGATTAACAGAAGCTGAGTTTAAAGGGGACAACCTTTATTTACTATTCTTTGCAGTACAATATTTAATAGTGATAAGTGCCATTGTGTATGTTATATATAGATTAGATATAAATATCCGTTACTTAGGCAAGAAAAATGTAAAAAAACACTATGTCAGTCGTATAAGATTTTTGGTGTTACAGCTAATTTTTGCATTCTTACAGTTGATTATTATATATACAATTGTAGTTAGAAATATCGAGTTTTTGAACTCACAAGAGAATTTAACCTTAGTTTTTCTAGCAGTTGTTATTACTATTACATTTACAGCCTTAGTTGTAAAGAGCGTTATAAAGATGGGAGAACATATAAAGAGAGAAGAAGAGCAAAAGAGACAATATGATGGTAGAGAGATAATACAAAACATCAATTACTTACATTCTTTAGTTGAAGAGAAGAAATACGATGAATTAAAAAGTGCCTTGGAATCTATAAAAGATGATATAAATAGTGGAATGGTAAGAATTACTAACAAGGCTAATAAATGAAGTCATAATATGATTTCGTTTATTAAATAAAAAAAGTATAGGGGATGGTATGTATGAAACGTAAAATGCTAGGTGTTATCTCATCAATCTTGTTTGTAGTTGCAACATTAATTTCCAGTACAGCGTGCTTTTTCTTCTTTTATCAACCAAGGACTCCAAAGTCACTAAACAAGTAACATTAATAAACACTTACTCAAATGTATAGAAAAAAGGTTTTAAATATAAAGTTAATTAATAATACTAAGGTATCTTCTTAGGAAGATACCTTTTTTATATGCAAATCCTGCATATAAAATGCAAGATTTAACCAATAATATGGGAAGTTTTTCTATTGCAATATTTTTATTAATATATTCAAAAAGCAATAAGAACATTTCAAGTCATTATAAATACATTTCATACAAAATAAATATAAAAGTCGTGAAAATGTAGTAAAATTAGAATGAGAAAATTAAATCATAAATAAAATTAATTATATGAACACTATAATAAATCCTTAATAAATTACCATTCGAGTCAAACTTTGCCCAGAAAACTGCGTTATTGATAATGCTTTGATATTATCAATAGATGCAGTTTTTTGGTTATGAGCAATTTTTTATATTGGATTATTTTAATAACAAAAAGAGTGTTTATTCACATTACATGGATAATGCAAATAGTATATTTTTAAGCTAAAATTCATATCTTATATAGTACACTCATATTCATAGCGTTTTTTCCAGGGAAATGAGGACAACACAAATATTTTCAGGAAAAAAATATATTTGAGGAAGTGATATTTTGAGAAGAGATGAAAAACACTCAAGTACCTATTTAAGCAAAAATGACAAAAAGGTTCTTGATAGGTATACTAAAACACATACTAATTTTATTGAAAGCAGTACTGCTAGAAACAGACTACATTCTAATGAAAAGTATAAAGCAAAAAGCTAATTTTTAAGAAATTATAATTTAAAAAACCAAAATTCCATATTATTATTATTTAAAATCACTTGAAGTATTGATAAATATTAAGTATAATGTATAAGTGACTTTTAAAAAGTCATTGCTCATACTAAAGTTAATATTTGGTCGTGCTAGACGGGGAGGTAGCGGTGCCCTGCACCTGCAATCCGCTATAGCAGGGTTGAATTCCTTCTTAAGGCTTGTTTTTGTAAGGTCTGGCCTGTGTAAGTGACAATGATGACTGGGTCCTGCGCAACGTGACCCTATGAACCCCGTCAGGTTCGGAAGAAAGCAGCGGTAAGTAGGCCCTTACGTGTGCCGTGGGATAGCCTAGTTTGAGTTAACTGTACTGGTTCGCTTATAAAAACAATGTCGATAGAAGGTGCACGGCCTTATATATATATGTTTATGAGAAGTATTTAAAGCTATTTAAATGTTTAAATAGCTTATTTTATTATAAATATTGTTTTTTACATACTGGTTGCTTAGAAGGTGAGAAAAATGTCTTATTTAGCTCTTTATAGAAAGTGGCGTCCTATGGTTTTTAAGGACGTTGTTGAACAAGAACATGTTATAAAAACGCTGTCTAATTCTGTTATGACAGGCAGGGTAGCTCATGCATATCTTTTTTGTGGAACTAGAGGCACAGGAAAGACTACAACTGCTAAAATTTTTTCTAGGGCAGTAAATTGTTTAGACCCTGTAGATGGCGACCCTTGTAATCAGTGTGAAATATGCAAAGGTATACTAAATGGAAGTATTTTAGATGTGATAGAAATAGACGCTGCTTCAAACAATAGTGTGGACAATGTTCGTGATATAAGGGATGAAGTGGTTTATACCCCTTCTAAAGCAAAATATCGTGTTTATATAATAGATGAGGTTCACATGCTTTCTACCGGGGCTTTTAATGCTCTTTTGAAAACTTTAGAGGAACCTCCCTCCCATGTAATATTTATATTGGCTACTACAGAGCCACATAAACTTCCTGCTACAATACTATCTAGATGTCAAAGGTTTGATTTTAGAAGAATTCCTGTAGATAGTATTACAAAGAGAGTGGAGTATATTGCTAAAGAAAGTGGAGTTAAAATTCAAAGGGAGGCATCAACTCTCATTGCAAAACTTTCAGATGGAGCCCTAAGGGATGCCATTAGTATTTTGGATCAGTGTATTTCCTTAGGAAAGGAAGAACTTACTTATGAAGATGTTTTAAAAATAACTGGAATTGTCAAAGATACTTTTGTCTTTGAAATGGTAGAATATATAATAAATAAGCAGGTGGAAGGGATTTTAAATCATATAGACAAGCTTATTATGGATGGAAAAAGCATTAATCAGTTTGTATCTGATTTGATTTTTTACTATAGAAATCTTCTTATATGCAGTACAACTAAAAACCCAGAAGAAATAATTGATGTATCAGAAGACGCAATTAAAAAGATGAAAAAGCAATGTGAAAAGATGGAAACTTTTGAGTTGGTAACAGCAATTAAAGAACTATCTTCTTTAGAAGCTGCTTTAAAATGGTCAACCCATCCAAGAATTTTACTTGAGACTGCACTTATAAAGCTGTCTGAAGACAGTTTAAATTTAAAAGACTCATTTATTGAGGATAGAGTTAAGTCTTTAGAAAAAAAGTTATCTCACCTTTTGTCTAAAGGGATTTCTATAAAAGAAGATTCAAACAGCGAAAAGAAGGGTAAAAAGGCAAAAGAGACTTCTAAAAGCATTGACAATACTTCTAAAAATGCCGATGAAAAAGTTAGTTCAAACAAAAAAACTGCTGGAAGTATGAAGGGGCTTAAAGTTTGGGAAGATATACTAAAGGATATTAAAGACTCTGGAAGAATGGCCCTATATACTTATCTAATGGATACAAAAATTGTTGAAATTGATGATAAATTTATAGGCGTGGTATTTGGAGAGGGACAGAGCTTTGCAAAGATGTGCTTGATGAAGCCTGAAAATATCGAAATTCTTGAAACGCGGCTATGTGAATGTCTAGGAAAAGAAGTGAGAATTAAATGTATTGATGAAGAAGAAGTAGTTGATAATGCACAGGAAGAGAAGGATGAATTAATTGAAAAGGCACAGTACATTGCCAAAAAGTGTGATGCCAGTTTAAATATAATTGATGAGTAAAGAACAAATTTAAATAATAGCTATAAAAGTCTAGTATTTTATGTTTATATTAATATATAATGTTTATTAGGAAAAAAATAATTGGAGGTAAAGGATTATGGCAAGAGGTAAATTCCCGGGAATGGGCGGAAATATGGGCAACCTTATGAAACAGGCTCAAAAAATGCAAAAGGAAATGGAGAAGTTGCAGGAGGAACTTAAAGATAAAGAGGTTGAAGCTTCTGCAGGAGGTGGTGCAGTTAGTGTTGTAGCAACAGGTAGAAAAGAAATTAAGGGCATTACTATAAAACCAGAAGTGGTAGATCCAGATGATGTTGAAATGTTACAAGATCTTATTTTAGCTGCGGCTAATGAAGCTTTGAGAAAAGCTGATGAGATGGTAAACAGTGAGATGAGTAAAATAACAGGTGGAATATCTGGAATACCAGGATTATTTTAACTCAAATGCTTAAATAAGTAGAGACAAGGGGAATATTAATGAGTTTTTATGCAGCACCAATTGCCAGGCTTATAGAAGAATTTGAAAAGCTTCCGGGCATAGGTCATAAAACTGCTCAAAGATTAGCTTTTTATGTGTTAAATGCGCCAAAGGAAAAGGCGGAGAAGCTTGCAAATGCAATTATTGATGCAAAGT
>DUVG01000150.1 GCA_012841175.1 Clostridium sp. | reverse complement strand
GTCACTATAGCCATCTACCTTTGTATCAGGAAATATCTGAACTGCCGAATGACCTATTGTAAAATCCTCTAAAGTGTCTTCTGGCAAGTTCATCCACCCACAAATAGCATCTTTGTTTGCAAATATTGAAGGTCCAGGATAATATACCTGTATCCCTTCTTTTTTATTTATAACAGCAAGGGGATGAGGATATTGCCTCTCTGAATACTGCAAAAATGCTGTAGAACTCCACCAATCATTTGTTGACATAGGGCCTTTTAAATTATCTGTTTTATATATTAGGGACTGAGCATTTTCTGCACCAGGGGGCAACACAGTAGAATAGCTTCCCTTCCCCACTTTTACTTCTCCTTCAAATGACCATATTTTATTTTGTGGATATATAAAAAAAGTACACAATATTACTAAAACGCAAATTATTCCATTAATTCTCTTAAACAAAAAAAGCCCCCCTTACAAATACATACTCTTCACAAAAATTATATCATATACCAGTAATAGCTACAATTTAGGTTGACGTCTTTTTCAAAGAAAGCAAATGCACAATTCCCTCTTGTATTTAAATGCAGAAAAGTGCTATAATTTTAATGTTAAAAATAGCTTGCAAAGGATTTGTTTATATTGAGAGTGCTAAAGGGAAAGACAATAGTTGAAATTTTTGATTTTGATGATATTATTAAAGAATTTGACCTAGTAATTATGGATATTGGAACAGGCAACGGCAGGTTCGTCTATAAAAACGCTAAAAAAAATCCAAACAATTTTTACATAGGAATTGACCCTGTCTCTGAAAATATGATGGAATACGCCTCAAAATCCATAAAAAAACCATCTAAAGGTGGTATTTCTAATGCACTTTACGTTGTTGCAGCTGCAGAAGAATTACCTCAGGAATTACATCACAAAGCTGACAAAATATACATAAACCTACCATGGGGAAGTTTGTTAGAAGGAGTTGTAAAGGGAACCTCCGTCATTTTAAACAATATCGTCAACCTTGCCAAACCTCCAGAGGCTCATGTGGAAATGTGGTTTACATATAATGACCTTCACGAAGCAGGAGAAATTAGTCGCAGAGAATTGCCTCCACTATCAATTGAATACATAAAAAATACCCTTTCTCCAATATATCAGTCCTGTGGAATTGACATTTTTGAAATTGACATTGTGGATAATGACGATTTGAAAAAATTTGATACTCAATGGTCAAAAAGACTTGGATTTGGAAGAGCTAGAGATGTATTTAGAATAAAAGCTATTATAAAAAAATAATTTGTGTTATAATAATTTTTATGATAATTTTAAAAATTAAAATACATATAAATAACTAAGAAGGAGAGATAAATTACAAATGAGTATATATAGCGAATGGAAAGACCTCACGGACATAGAAAGAAATGAATCGGAACATAATAAGTTTTGGAATGACTATCTTATTCAAGAGAAAAATGTTTACGAATATATACTTACTAATCATGATGAAATTATTGAGGGAACTGTCAGTGAACTTGCTAAAAAATTCGAAATGGAAAATACACATTTCTTAGGTTTTTTAGATGGAATTAATGATAGCTTGGTAAAAGAGTTAGACTTAGACTTACTTGCAGAAGATTCTAATGTAAAGTTGGAAGTTGACTTTCAAAAACTTTTTTATAACATGCTAGATGCAAAAGCTCACTGGCTCTATAATTTGCCAATGTGGGACAATATTTATTCAAAAGAAGAACGTGACAAAATGACTAAGGATTTCAACAGATCAAAAATGGCGACTAGTAATAAAGTAGGACGAAATGAGCCTTGTCCATGTGGAAGCGGCAAAAAATACAAAAAATGCTGTGGTGCATAAATTCTTAAAATAAATAAATTTTCAAAAAAGTGCGTTAAAACAATTAACAGTTGTTATAACGCACTTTTTAATAATATCATAATAAAACTATTTATATATTTAACCCTATATCTAATTCAATTTTTTAAACAAATCTTTTGTAATAATAATGTCCGATACCTGAAGCTCATTCAAATAAGAAGATATCTCTTCTTCAAAAAGTTCTAGGTCCAGCATTGTTCCATTTTTATAGTCATACACATTTCGAGAACAATTAATATACACATAATCATTTGTAACTATAGTGCCATTTCTAAATATTGCATATTGCTTATCTGTGTTTAATAAATCTTTTCCAAGTGCATATGGGAAATCAAATCCCATCATATTAGATATAGTAGGTAAAATATCAATTTGTCCACCTATGTTACTTATTACCTCTGGAGTTTTTTGATTAGGGTACTTTATCATAAGGGGCACTTTTTGAAGTTTTGCCCATGTATCTTCCCTTTCCTCCAATTCCAAAAACTCATACAACTCCTCTGCATTTACTATTGGAATAGCCTTGTGGTCCCCGTATAAAACCAACAAACTGTCATCAAATAAATCTCGCTTTTTAAGTTCATCTATAAAATAACCAATGCATTCGTCAGCATAATGGGCAGCCTTTATATAATTTCCCAAATAAGTTCCTTGCAGCTCTCCAACATTAAAATCATAATCTTCAAAGTAGTCAAAAGGATGGTGACAAGAAAGTGTTACAAAAAAACTGTAAAAAGGCTTTGATGTATCAATTTTATCAAAAGACTGCCTAAAGAAGGACATATCGCTTAAAGCCTCACCATGCCATCCTGCCAAATCGTCCATTTGATAATCCTTAACACTAATAAAGTTATCAAATCCAATAGACTTATACATCTCATTTCTATTCCAAAATACCTCTTCATAGGCATGTAAAGAATATGTATCATATCCCTTCTCTTTTAATGCCAGAGGCATAGAATTATATGTGTTTTCAAAAAATCTATAATATATAGCACCTTCTGCCACAGGATACATGGAAGTATTACATAAAAATTCTGCATCTGATGTGTTTCCCCCTGCTGTTTGGTAATATATATTATCAAAATAAAGACTCTCATTTATAAATTTATTTAAATTTGGAGTTATTTCTTTGCCATTTATAGTCCTGCCTATTACAAAACTCTGCATAGCTTCCATTTGAACTATAATAAGGTTCTTCCCTTCTGCAATGCCTGAATAGTTGCCCCCTATCCTTTCTTTATTCTTTCTTTCAAAGGTATCTTCTATCATCCCTTTTTCTTCATCTGTAATATCATCGTCTTCAGACAACTTTTCTCTTATAAATAATTTTGTGCTATGAAAGTGAGAGTAAAAAACCCCCAAGTTTTGTGCAGAATAATTATTGCTATATGCAAAAGCAGTAATTTCTACTTTACCATAAACAGTAAAAAAGGTTAAAACACCTACTATCAATAGAACCAATGACCTTACTGTCCTCTTATAAAACTGTATTTTTTCCACTCTTTTGTCCAAAATAATAAGACCTGCCAGCATTACAGGAAAATCAATAATAAAGATTATGTCCTTTACATTAATAAGGCTTGATATACTCTGATTAACCGAATTCATTATTCTACTGTCAAGACTATTGAATACAGGTATTGTAATTACATCATAATAATACCTAAAAAAATTAGTATCTGCAATTAACAATATAGTTAAAAGAACATTAGCAATAAATAAAGCCTTTATTCTTTTCTTGTTAAACACTAGTGCTATAAGAGCACATATCATCAATATAATTGCAAAAGTCGATATGGTCATCATTAAATTGGTAAATGAAAAATATGGCTCACTATTTATATGAGTTGTAAATTGAAAATAAATACATTTTATTAAAATAGCAAAAATAAAAAAAGTCCAATAAAAAGCTTCCCCGTAATGTGGATTGTTTTTTATACCTCTAATAACTTTCACCATCGCAATTTAACCCCTGTTCTATATGTTTTTATTTAATTTGCTTTAACTTTTATGTCATTGGCTTTTTAATTCATTAATTTTAAAGTACACTAAATTTAAGTTGATAATTTTTCTCTAACTATTTTACTATAAAATATTAAATAAAGTCACAATAATTTATGAGGATTCTGTGAACAATTTGTAAACATTTCATCTATGCTTTATTAATTTTATTAATATCTTATTTAATAATATTTCATTTGCAT
>DUVG01000149.1 GCA_012841175.1 Clostridium sp. | reverse complement strand
TGGTAGAGGTTTGATTGTACATTAATGGATGAAATTTAAAATAAGAAGCACGCACAAATTTCAGTTTTACGAATTGAATAATAATGAATTATGGGCCGATTGGTGTAAAAACCAGTCGGCTTCTTTCTATTATATAGGGGTGTTCAAATAAGGGGTTCATCGTTAAATTGTATCAAAATGCGAGTGCTTTAGAACAACGATTCCAGCTACTATAAACAGAGTTATTGCTCAGCCGATTGGTAGACTTAAGAAACGAAGAGTGGCAGGATATGCCAGAGTATCAACGGATTTGGAAGAACAGCAGAGCAGTTATGATGCACAGATGGACTATTATTCGAGTTATATTAAGACAAGAGAGGATTGGGAGTTTGTCGGAATGTATAGTGACGAAGGAATATCGGCAACCAGCACTAATAGACGTATAGGTTTTAAACAGATGGTTGATGATGCCTTGGAAGGAAAGCTTGACCTTATTATTACTAAATCGGTTAGTAGGTTTGCAAGAAACACAGTGGATAGTCTTACAACAGTAAGGAAACTCAAAGACCATGGCGTTGAGATATATTTTGAGAAAGAAAATATATGGACACTTGATGCTAAAGGGGAACTTCTTATTACAATAATGTCTTCTTTGGCCCAAGAAGAAAGTCGCAGTATTTCAGAAAATACTACTTGGGGACAAAGGAAACGTTTTGCAGATGGAAAAGCAAGTGTAGCCTATAAAAGATTCCTTGGTTATGACAGAGGTCCTAATGGTGGATTTATAGTTAATAAAGAACAGGCAAAGACAGTAAAACGAATTTACAAATATTTTCTTGAGGGTATGACCTATTATGGAATAGCAAGAAAACTTACAGAATTAGAGGAGCCAACTCCCGGAGGTCAGAAAAAATGGCATACTAAGACTGTGGAAAGCATCCTTACTAATGAAAAATATAAGGGTGATGCACTTTTGCAGAAATCCTATACAGTAGATTTTCTTAGTAAGAAGATGAAAAAGAACGAGGGTGAAGTACCTCAGTATTATGTAGAAAACAACCATGAAGCAATTATTGATCCAGCCACATTTGACTTGGTACAGGCAGAAGTTTTAAGAAGAGCGAAAGCAAAGGGTAGTAGATACAGTGGAGTTGGAATTTTTTCTTCTATTATAATGTGTGGAGAATGTGGTTCATGGTATGGTGCCAAAGTTTGGCACTCCAATGATAAGTACCGTAGGGTAATTTACAGATGCAATCACAAATACAGTGATGGGTGCAGGTGCAAGACACCACACATAACCGAAGAGGAAATCAAGGAATTATTCTTAAAGGCGGTAAACGAGTTGTTCTCCGGCAAGGCAGAAATCATAACCAACACCAAGGAAATGATGGAGCTGGTCTGTAACACGGATGCCTTGGATAAGGAAGTAGCCGATTGCATTGTGGAGTTGAATATTATCAGTGAGCAGATGCAGAGTGCCATTTTGGAAAACAGCAGGGTGGCACTAAACCAAGAGGAATACGAAAAAAGGTACGCAGCACTTACGGAACGCTACAATGCCACCAAAGAAAAGTACGATAAAGCCACGGAGCAGATTGAAGCCAAGAAGGCACAAAGGGAACTCATCAAAGGGTTCATTCGCACCCTTGAGAACACAGGGAATGTTGCCGAGGAGTTTGATGCCGGGATGTGGTGCGGCTTGGTAGACCATGTGACGGTACACGATAAAGAAAAGGTGGTATTTACCTTTAAGAACGGGGTGGAAATTTAGAATCAAGACAGTGATTGTGTAAATTTTGTATGGAAATTTTCATAATCACTGTTATTTTGTGTGCAAAATAACTAGACAAAGATTGACATTTTTCCTTTTGAGGAATATAATTTTTATATCGATGTAAAAGTGAAGAGGTTTTTAGGAGGTAAATATGATTGAGGGATTTGAATCCATCAAACAGGTGGCCGAAAAGTGGGGGGGTGAATCCTAGAACCGTTAGAACGATGTGTGCACAGGGAAGAATTAAAGGTGCAGTAAAATGCGGTAGGGATTGGATGATACCACTCGATGCAAAAAGACCAATAGATAGAAGGGTTACTTCTGGTGAGTATAAAAATTGGCGAAAAGAGAAAGGAGAAAGATAAATGGCTTTAGCTGAAGTTATTAAATATGAAGGTGATAATAGCACATTTATATGGAAACACCCGGATGAAGATTTCAATACATATTCGCAATTGATTGTTCATGAATCACAAGAAGCTATTTTGTTTTTAAATGGTCAACCAATGGATATGTTCGGGTTAGGGAGATATACTCTGGAGACTCAAAATATACCTATTTTAAATAAAATAATAAATCTTCCAACAGGTGGTGAATCTGCTTTTCACTGTGAAGTATATTTTATTAACAAAGTCGAGCAGATGGCAATATCTTGGGGAACTGATAGTAAAGTACAGTATATTGAACCCATATACGGATTTCCTGTTTCATTAGGAGCAGGCGGTGAAATGAGTTTAAGAGTGCAAGATTCAAAAAAATTACTTCTAAAACTTGTTGGTACCGAAGACCATTTAGGAAGAGATAAGTTAGTATCATATTTTAGAGCATTTTTAATGGCTCGAGTTAAAACATATATGGCTCAGACATTAAAAGCGG
>DUVG01000148.1 GCA_012841175.1 Clostridium sp. | reverse complement strand
ATGTATTAAGTGATAAATACGTTAAAATGATTGAAGAAGGTATAGTTGACCCTGCAAAAGTTACAAGATCTGCACTGCAAAATGCTGCATCCATTGCTGCAATGGTTCTTACTACTGAAGGTGTAGTGGCGGAATTACCTGAAAAAGAAGCAGCTCCAGTAGGCGGAATGCCAGGTGGCGGAATGGGTGGAATGTACTAATTTAATTTAAAATAGGACGTTTTACCAAGGTCGGAAATCTTCTGAACAGAGTTGTTATTTTTCTGATTCAGAAGATTTTTTTTTATACCATATAATTCCTTAGCCTTTTAGGGTCTTGCACATCTTAATTAAAAAGTATAAAATGATATTATGTTATTTTGAAAATTAGGGGGAAACTGATGGATATATTTGTTGAAAAAATCGTTGAAAGAAAGAAAAATATTTTTGATTATATGATTATATTTTCTATATTTTTTGGCTCACTATTTGTTGCATTGCTTATATTGATATTCTTGGATATTAATGCCCTATCTGCTATGCTAATAGTAGCATTAGGATACCTTGTATACTATCTTATTTCATTAAGAAAAATAGAGTATGAGTATGCCTTTACCAATGGGGAACTTGATGTTGATAAAATAATAGCCCAAAGGAAAAGAAAAAGAGTATTTAGTGCAAATTGCAGAGATTTTGAGGCATTTGGAAAGTTAAACAGTGAAAAACATAATGATGATATAAGCAGCATTCCAGAAAAAATAAAGGCAGTTACTTCAATGAGTTCAGAAAATATATATTTTTTCACTGCTAATTATAAAGGAAACAAAACTTTAGTATATTTTGAGCCAGACGAAAGAATGCTCAATTCCTTAAAACCTTATATTTCAAAGAGGATAACTATGTGATAATTTAATAAATAAGTACCCTGTTTGCATTATACAAGCAGGGTATTTATGTAAGTTGGCGAGGGGGCAAACTGTGTGAAAAAAGCTGCTATAATTATTATAGTTATTTTACTTGTTTCTACATTAGCATATGGGTTTTTTAAATTAAATCATTCTAATGAAAATTTAATTCCTGCTTTTGAAGAGGGAGGACTTAATCTTATAATTGAAGACCAACATATAACTTTATCTCACAGTTTAATGCTTGTAGATGGTGAAATACTAATAGATTTTGAGACTGTAAAAAAACATTTCGATCCATCCATTAAATGGGATAAAACTTTAGAAAAGGTTATAGTTTCAACAAAGGACAGAATAATAAAAATGAAAACAGGAAGCCTTACTTCATTTGTTAATGATAAGCCGTTGAGTTTAAATATTCCCATCATACAAGAAGAGGATGTTATTTACATTCCCATAGAATTTCTAAGTGATTTTTATGGCATCAAAGTCACACATATAGAAGAAAACAATGTGGTTGTAATAGATTATAAAACAGATTTTATCAAAGTAGCCAACGTTATAGAGTCTGGAGCTGTATTGAGAAATGGAAGGGATTCTAAATGTCCTATATTGCGAAAGTTTGATGATACTAAAGAAAATTACAAAGATGAAATGAGAATTTTTGAAGAATATGATAAATGGTATAAAGTTAGGACATGGGATGGAGTTGTAGGATTCATAGAAAAACAGTATGTTGTTGCAAAAATAAACACCCAAACCATATATGACAAAGAGGAAAAAGAAGTAGTAGAAGAATCTGAAGTGGAAAATGATAAAATTAATTTGGTTTGGGATATGGTATATACAAGAAGAAGTAATCCTTCATCTGTGCCGGATATGAACGGTTTAGATATTATATCTCCAACATGGTTTCAGATTCAAAACTCTAAAGGAGATTTAATGAACAGGGCGTATTCTAGCTATGAAAAATGGGCACATGAAAAGGGATACAAGGTATGGGCACTTTTGAGCAATGATTTTCAAGATGCAGATATGACAAGTAAGTTTTTAAAAGATGATAAAGCTATAGAGAACTTTACAAAACAAATTTTAGCATATGCATCCCTATACAATTTAGATGGTATAAATATTGATTTTGAAAACTTTTATCAAAAGGACAGAGATTTGTTTACTCGTTTTGTAGAAATTATAACTCCTAAATTAAAGGAACAAGGGCTTGTAGTTTCTGTTGATGTAAATGATATTCCCTGTTATGATAAGAAGGCTTTAAGCCAGATTGTAGACTATGTTATGTATATGTCATACGACCAGCATTGGAGAACAAGTCCAGTGGCTGGTTCTGTAGCACAAGTTTCCTGGCAGGAGAGAATTTTAAAAAGAGTTCTTCAGGAGGAAGGAGTTCCAAAAGAAAAGCTTCTTTTGGGATTGCCTTATTACACAAGGCTTTGGGAGGAAAAAACAGAAGGTGGGGCTATAAGTCTATCTAGTGTGGCTTTAACAATGGAAGAGGCCAAAAGGACAATTATAGAAAATGATGCAGAGCCTGTGTGGGATGAGGAAAGTGGACAATTTTATGCAGAATATGAAAAGGATAATTCCAGATTTAGGATTTGGTTAGAAGATGAAAAATCAATAAACCTTAAATCTTCTCTGGTTCATAAGTATAATCTTGCAGGTGTATGTGCTTGGAGTAGAAATTTTGTATCTGAAGATATATGGGATGTGCTTTATCACAACCTTAAAGAAGTAAAAGAATATGATGAGTGGTTTACATTAAATGAAGATAATGAATATGTATTTGTTTATTGATTTTCCTTGACGCTTATTATGTTCTCTAGTATAATTATCCTAACTATTTCTGAAGATACTTTTAAAGAGTATTTTAGTTGCTTAAGAGAATTTGTCATTTATTTTAGTATAAGATTTTATAAAAGGACATGAACAATAGTGAGGGTATATGGGATATTATATTTTTGTAAAATAGGGAGGGATTAACGTGGAAGATAGATTTTCTAAAGTAGGATTAACATTTGATGATGTGTTGTTGGTACCGCAAAGATCAGAAATTCTGCCGAAGGATATAGAAGTATCTACCAATTTAACAAAAAAACTAAAACTTAACATTCCACTTATGAGTGCTGCTATGGATACCGTTACTGACTCAAGACTTGCTATTGCCATAGCAAGAGAAGGTGGGATAGGCATAATACACAAGAATATGTCCATTAAAGACCAGGCATTAGAAGTGGACAAGGTAAAAAGATCAGAACATGGTGTAATTGTAGATCCCTTTTTCCTTTCACCAGAACATCATGTGTATGAAGCTATGGAGTTGATGTCCAAATATAAAATTTCTGGTGTTCCCATAACGGAAGGTAAAAAACTAGTGGGAATAATAACCAATAGAGATTTAAGATTTGAAACAAACCATCAACAAAAGATTAAAGAGGCAATGACAAAAGAAAACTTGGTGACAGCACCAGAGGGGACAACTCTCGATGAAGCACAGGAAATACTGAGAAAGTATAAAATAGAAAAGCTTCCTATTGTGGACTTAGAGGGAAATTTAAAAGGACTTATAACTATAAAGGATATTGAAAAGGCTATTCAATTTCCCCATTCAGCAAAGGATTCTAAAGGAAGACTTTTAGCAGGTGCTGCTGTAGGTGTTACTTTTGATATGATGGAAAGAGTAAAAGCCCTTATAGATGTTAAGGTTGACGTTATAACATTAGATTCTGCACATGGACATTCTAAAAATATTATTGAGGGAGTAAAAAGAATTAAAGACGCATATCCTGATATTCAGATAATTGCAGGAAATGTAGCAACTGCAGAAGCTACAAGAGATTTGATAGAGGCTGGGGCAGATGCTGTTAAAGTGGGAATCGGACCTGGTTCAATATGTACTACTAGGGTAATTGCAGGTATTGGTGTTCCACAAATTACTGCTATATATGACTGTGCTGAAGCTGCAAAGGAATATGGAGTTAAAATAATAGCAGATGGCGGAATTAAATATTCAGGAGATGTAGCAAAGGCAATTGCGGCAGGGGCCGATGTTGTCATGATTGGTAATCTTTTTGCAGGTACAGAAGAGAGCCCAGGAGAATCAGAAATTTATCAAGGCAGAAGGTTTAAGGTATATAGGGGAATGGGTTCATTGGCTGCTATGCAAAAAGGAAGTAAAGACAGGTACTTCCAGGAAGATGCTAATAAACTTGTACCAGAAGGGGTAGAAGGAAGAGTTCCATATAAAGGACCTTTATCTGATATAGTATTCCAGCTTGTTGAAGGTCTAAAACATGGAATGGGATATTGTGGTACTAAAAACATCCAAGACCTTAAAACCAAGTCAAAGTTTATAAAAATAACAAATGCAGGTTTAAGAGAAAGCCATCCACATGATATTTATATAACAAAGGAAGCACCAAACTATAGTATTAATTCCTAAAAGATAATATAAAAAGATAATATTAAAGAGCAGACAATAAGTTTGCTCTTTTTATATTTATTCCATTATAATATCCACCCAACAGAATATATAATTAACTAAGGTAATATATATATATACAAGTAATGGAGATTTACATTTTGCCAAGGACACCAAAGAATTTGGAGATGTATGAAATATGACTAATTTAGGATTGATTATATTTTCTGATGAAAAAGAGGATAACAAGAAATTAAAAATATTAAAAAGAGTTTATTTAAAAATAAAAAGATTTTTTAGTGGAACATTTATTTCTATTCCAATAAAAAAAGTTGAAGTT
>DUVG01000147.1 GCA_012841175.1 Clostridium sp. | reverse complement strand
TTGGAGGCAGCCGTGATGGCTGGTATAATTTTAATTCTGAACTGGAAAAAGCTGATGAAAACTTTGTAAGACCAACTGGAGAAGAAGCAACACAAAACAGCGATAGGTCTTTAATTTATTTTACTTCTGGAACAACCGGCATGCCTAAAATGGTACTGCATGATTTTACATATCCTTTAGGGCATATTTTAACTGCAAAGTATTGGCAAAATGTGCAGGAAGGTGGCTTGCATCTTACTGTAGCAGATACTGGATGGGCTAAAGCTGTATGGGGTAAAATATACGGCCAGTGGATTGGTGGAAGTGCTGTTTTTGTTTATGATTACGACAAGTTTGTTCCAAAAGAACTTTTAGATGTTATAGTTAAATACGGTGTTACAACTTTTTGTGCTCCACCTACAATATATAGATTTTTTATAAAAGAAAATTTGTCAAAATATGATTTCAGTAAACTTAAATACTGTGTAGTTGCAGGGGAACCTTTAAATCCTGAAGTGTATAATCAATTCTACAAGAGTACAGGATTAAAACTTATGGAAGGTTATGGCCAAACTGAGTGCACAGTTGCTCTTGCTACTTACCCCTGGATGGAGCCTAAACCAGGTTCAATGGGTAGACCATCACCTGGCTATGACATAGATATAGTTGATGAAAATGGAAACTCTTGTGAAACTGGAGAAGAAGGTCAGATAGTAATACGCACAGAAGATAGAATACCTCCTGGTATGTTTAATGGCTATTATCGCGATAAAGAATTAACCTCTAAAGTTTGGCACGATGGATTTTATTACACTGGTGATATGGCATGGCGTGATGAGGATGGGTATTTTTGGTTTGTAGGAAGAGCCGATGATGTTATAAAGAGTTCCGGCTACAGAATAGGGCCTTTTGAAGTGGAAAGTGCATTATTAGAGCATCCTTCTGTTCTTGAATGTGCTATAACAGCAGTACCTGATCCAGTGAGGGGCCAAATAGTTAAAGCTACAGTGGTATTGGCAAAGGGTTATACAGCTGGCGATGACCTTGCAGCAGAACTTCAAGAACATGTAAAAAGGGTAACAGCACCATATAAGTACCCAAGAATAATTGAGTTTGTGCCTGAACTTCCTAAGACTATAAGTGGAAAAATACGCAGAGTAGAAATAAGAGAACAGGATAAAAATTAACCAAAATAATAAGCAAAATAAAATATAAAATCAGGGGCATTACGTTGGCAGCCCCTGATTTTATATTTTATATTATATTGTCTTATTTATATCTTTAATATAATTTATAAAATGGGAAAAAGCCACGCCTGGATCTTCTAACTCTGAACACCAGCGTTTTACCCATTCATAAGAGATATAGCCTTCAAAATTATCTTGTGCAAGGAGTTTAACAGCTTGTTCTACAGGAACATCGCCATAACCTGTCATTTTATATTTAACCATTCCATCTTTCATAACAGAATCTTTTATGTGCACATGTTTAATAAATTCTTTAAGCTTTAGATAAGTTTCTTCAACTGGCTCATCCATAAAACGATAAGGATGGTGTATATCCCATAGCACAGCTATATTATCATTATTTGTTTTTTTCATAAGTTCTGCCATTTTGTCAGAGCTTGAAAGTGCACCATTTGTCTCTACCAGTACAATAACATCTTTCTCTTTTGCATAAACTGCAAGTTTTAAAAGTGAATCTGCCAAAAAGTCTAGGGAAATATCCCCTTTTGGTTCAGCCTGACCATCACCTAAGACACGTACATATTTTGTACCAATTGCAGCAGCCGTTTCAATATATTCCTGTGCTTCTTTTATATTAGCCTCAATATTTGATTCATCAAATAAACAGCTAGAAGAAGTAAGGCAGGGTATACTTAAACCCATCTCTTTAAGCTTTTTTTTGGTTCTAGCTATATTCTCTGGCAAAAATTCTTTGATTTTTGATGCATGAAGCTCGTTTTCAACTCCACGTATCTCAATACCATCAAACCCCAAATCCTTTGCCATTGCAGTTATATCTGCCCAACTCCATTCAGGGCAACCAAGGGTGGAAAATGATACTTTCATACTATCCCTCCATTTCTGTTATTTTAAATACCCTTATGCTGTTTCTATGTTTGCTTCATCATGAAGCTTAAGGTCTTCAATTGCCATTTCTCTCAACTTATATTTCTGAATTTTTCCACTAGCAGTCATTGGATACTCATTTATAAACCTAACATAAGATGGAACCTTATGTCTTGCCATATTATTTTTTACAAATTCCTTAATCTCATCTTCGGTAACAGTTTTACCATCCCTCAATATAATATATGCCATTATCTCTTCTCCATACTTTTTGCTAGGTACACCTATAACTTGTACATCTTTTACATCAGGATGGGTATAGAGAAACTCCTCAATTTCCTTAGGATAAATATTTTCCCCGCCTCTTATTATCATATCCTTAGCACGGCCAGTAATTTTGAAATAACCTTCTTCATCCATAACTGCAAGGTCTCCTGTGTGAAGCCATCCGCCTTCATCTATGGCATTTGCCGTTGCCTCTGGCATCTTGTAATAACCTTTCATAATGCTATAACCTCTAATAACCAACTCACCCTGTGTATTAGGAGGCAAATCTTCATTGGTCTCAGGATCAACTATTTTTACTTCAATAAAGGGCAAAGACCTTCCTACAGTTGAAACCCTTCTTTCTATACTGTCATCCACCCTTGTCTGGGTAC
>DUVG01000146.1 GCA_012841175.1 Clostridium sp. | reverse complement strand
TGGTTTAATGCACATATATGGGGCTTGTAAATGGATAGGTAAAAAGGTATATTATAGGTGTGATTTCTATAAACACATCTTTGGTGAACTCTATCATTCTTCTTCCTACAGTAAAGTTACGCAATCCATGAAGAGGTTAACCCTTGACGTATAAATAGACTGTTGTTATAATAAAATAGCTATCGAATACAAGTAAATATGGCGACATAGCCAAGTGGTAAGGCACGGGTCTGCAAAACCCTGATCACCAGTTCGAATCTGGTTGTCGCCTTAAAAAACAGATGTATCACGTAAAGTGATACATCTGTTTTTCTAGAAAGACACGCAGATTTGAACTGTGTACAACATCTGGTTGTCGTTTATAATCTATATTCTCCGAATCTTGAAAATATTAAGGTTTAGAGATTTTTAGTTTAGTTTTAAGTAGATGTAAATAAATTGAAATTAATTAATTATGATTTTGCCTAGTATAATTTGTGTACACGTATTATAGGTAAATTTAGTTTATTTATTTTGTTCGATATGATATAGTTAATGTGAAACAATAGCAATGTAAGCATGTAAATTATTGTTTGAAATATTTATAACCTCATACTATAATAGAAAATATTACAAAATATTCTATATTATAGTACTGGAGGTTATAAAATGGGAATAGATAGAGCTAAAGATGGTAAATTGCTTTATCATTTAACTTTTTTAGACAATTTAGACTCTATAATTGAGGAAAATTTACTTTCAAGAAGAGTACTAAATCAAAAATCAAGTAAATTTATTGATGCAGCAAATCAAGAAATAATTTGTAAAAGAGAACAACTTGGATTAGATTGTTATATACCTTTTCATTTTCACCCATATTCGGCATTTGATGTGGCTGTTAAGAATAAGTTCTCAGGGGATGATTTTATTTATCTATGTATTAGTCGTGTTGTGGCAAGAAAAAACAAATTCAAGATACTTCCGATACATCCTCTTTCGGCAGAAGATAAAATTTTTTTATATGATTATGATGAAGGTATAGAAAAAATAGACTGGGAGACATTAATGACGGTTGGTAGAGATGATACATATGCCAAACATGTTAAAATGGCGGAATGTTTAACTGAACATAGAATACCAATAGAGAACTTTCATTGTATATATGTAAAAAGTAGTAATGTAAAAGAAATAGTAGAGAAAAAACTGAGAGTAGCATCAGTAAACTTCCCGCCACCATATGTATATATACAGGACTGTTGGTTCTAATTTTATATAATGTTAGGAGTGATAGCATGTTTATCTATCGAATAGGTGATATGTTTAAATCAGAAGCAGATTGCTTAATAAATACCGTAAATTGTGAAGGTTATATGGGTAAAGGTATAGCATATCAGTTTAAACTCCTATTTCCCGAGAATTATAAAGATTACATTAAGGCATGCAAAACAGGACATTTACGAATAGGAACATTACATTATTACAAAGAGAGAGGAAAAGTGCTTATAAACTTCCCAACGAAAAATAAGTGGAGAGAAAATTCACGGATTGAATATATAGAGAAAGGTCTAAATGAGTTAGTAAAGTTATTACCGATGCTTGATGTTCATACAATAGCGATACCTCCTTTAGGATGCGGAAATGGTGGATTGGAATGGTCGGAGGTGAAAGGACTAATTGAAAAAAAATTGAATGTTTTATCTAAAAAGTATACGTTTATATTATATGAGCCTTCTCAGTACTATAGTCAAGTTGCATTAAGTAATCCACAAATGAGTGTCTCTAGTTTAGTATTAATGGAAATTAAGATGAGATTGAACAAGTTTAATAAAATGAGACTTCAAAAGGCATCTTTTTTTACAAATATATTTTACAATGATGATTATTTTAAGTTCGATAAATACCATTATGGTCCTTATGCGTATTCCATTGATATAATTAGTAAAAAAATTAAAGAATTTCAATCATATTATGGTTTAAATGAAACGAAAGATACCTATGATATGGTCTATAAAATAATTTGTAGCGATAAAACTAATAAAACTTTAGAAGCACTTTCACCTGCAATTAAGAAAGCTACGGACTATGTAAATATTATTAGATCAGATAAAAAACTGGAAGGTGTATCAACTATATTATATCTATTGCAAAAGTATAAAGAATTGAATAGTGATAATATTATTAAAGAATTTAAAATGTGGTCTAAAGATAAAGGAGATAGATTTTCTGCTCAGTATATTTTAGATTGTACAGACTACTTGTTAGATACTGGAATAATCGAAAAAGGTTTTTTTGATAATTATAGAATATCAGAATATAAAAATGTTGAGATAATTTAAGAAATTTACAGAAGTACCATCCAATAATATGCCTAATAAGTAATACGAGATGGAGATCATATCATGAATGATAAAGAACTAAGGAAATATTTACTAAGAGAAGAGAAACAGCCTTTCCAGGGATGGGATTTCAGTTATTTGGACGGAAGGTGGGAGAGTGAAAATATTTCTTGGGATTATGCCAAGATTGTGAATTAATACAGGCGATATACTGACAAGCTGCTGGATATGGGTACGGGCGGAGGAGAATTAATATTAAAGCTGGGGCATCCGTTTCAGTTAATATCTGTTACGGAAGGATGGGAGCCCAACCTGTTATTGTGCAGAGAAAGGCTGGAGCCTTTAGGCATTACTGTCAGGTATATCAGTGACGATGATAAATTAGACTCCCCTAATGAACAGTTTGATTTAGTTATTAACAGGCATGAATCCTTTGATATGGCAGAGGTCAATAGAGTTCTCAAGCCGGGCGGTTATATTATTACACAGCAAGTTGGAGGGCAAAACGACAGGGACCTGATTGAAAAGTTGCTTGGAGATGTGACGCTTGAATTTTCAAATCATGATTTATACAATAATGTTCAGATACTCAAGAATGCAGGATTCACTGTTTTGGAGCAGATGGAAGAAATAACGGAAATGAAATCTTACGACTTAGGTGCGGTTGTCTACTATGCAAAGCAATGTGTGTGGGAATTCCCCGACTTTTCAGTGGATAGATATTTCAAAGAGCTAAAGGCAATAGGAAATGAGATAGATAAGAAGGGTTATTTATCAAACAGAGAGCATCGTTTTATTATTGCTGCAAGGAAGAAGTGCTGAATCTAGAGGCAGCAAGCCATTTCGATTATACATATAAAAGGCCGCTATTCACATCCGAACACATCATAGCGTAAAATTTTTGTAGGAAATAAATAAGAGAACACCAAACTTTGTGTTAAAATTAATTCACCACAAAAAATCAAAACATAAAGGAAGGTGTTCTCTTATGATTAAAAGTATACAGCTTTT
>DUVG01000145.1 GCA_012841175.1 Clostridium sp. | reverse complement strand
CAGGTGTTGAAGATGTTTTTAATGCTATTTTAGTAGATGGTGATGCTATTGGGGAAGCTATGTTTTATGGTCGTGGTGCAGGAAAACTTCCTACAGCCAGCGCGGTAGTTGCAGATATAATTGAAATTGTGAAGCATTGGGGTTCTTTTGGCAGACATAAATGGAATGTTAAAGAAGAAAACAATGTTATTGACATTATGGAAACTGAATCAAAATTCTTTGTGAGAGTAAAAGTTAATGATAAAAATAAAGGAACAGAGGAAATGGAAAAAATATACAAAAAAGTTGAATGGTTAAAACCTTTAGAAGATGATAGCAATGAAGAAATAGCTTTTATAACTGATGTTATTTTAGAAAAAGATGCTAAAGTTATGCTAAAAAAGGCTAGCCAATTAGACTGTGTAGATAAAGTTATAAATACAATAAGGGTACTCCATTAAGGATATCTTATAAAAATATTAATTTTGGAATTTAAATTAGATTTGGAGGATTGTTATGAAAGTAGTTAAGTTTGGAGGAACATCACTTGCAAGTGCTGCTCAAATTAAAAAAGTTTGTGATATTATTTTATCCGATTCTAAAAGGCGTATAATAGTTGTTTCTGCCCCAGGTAAAAGATTTAATGATGATATTAAAGTAACAGATTTGTTGATAGATTTAGGGGAAAAATATTATGAGAATAAAAAAGCAGAAGAAGAATTACAAAAGGTTATTGACAGATTTGATGAGATAGTTAAGGGGTTAGGATTAGGCGAAGAAATAATAAATATGGTTTATGAAGATTTAAAGCAGCGTCTTGAAGGCAGCTATGATAGCAAAGAAAAATTTATAGATGTAATGAAGGCGGCGGGAGAGGACAATAATGCTAAAGTAATTGCAGAATATCTAGTAAGTATAGGTGTTGATGCAAAGTACATCAATCCAAAAGAGGCAGGTATGTTGTTAAGTGAACAGTGTGGAAACGGCCGTGCATTACCTGAGGCTTATGATAATTTAAAAAAACTTTCTGATAGAAAAGAAATAATGATTTTTCCTGGATTTTTTGGTTGCTCAAAAAATGGGGATATTGTTACATTTTCTAGAGGAGGTTCAGATATTTCAGGCTCAATACTTGCAGCTGCTGTTAGTGCAGAAGTTTATGAAAACTTCACTGATGTAGATTCGGTATTTGCAGCAGACCCAAAGATGGTTGAAAATCCAAAGCCGATACCTGTATTTACATATAAGGAAATGAGAGAACTTGCATATTCAGGTTTTTCAGTTTTGCATGAAGAAACTTTTGAGCCTGTTTACAGAAAAAGAATACCTGTGTGCATAAAGAATACTAACAACCCAACTGCCCCTGGAACATTAATTACTCCTGAAAGAGATTCTAAAGGTAGTACTGTTATAGGGATTGCAGGAGCTAGAGGATTTTGCAGTATTTATGTTACTAAATATATGATGAATAGAGAAGTAGGTTTTGGTAGAAAAATATTATCCATTATTGAAGATGAAGGATTGTCATACGAACATACTCCTTCAGGAATAGACGACATATCCATCATATTAAAACAAAATCAGCTTGATGAAGAAAAGGAGAGTCGTGTAAAAGAACGTGTTATAAAAGAATTAGAAGTAGATGATATATCTATAGAGCGTGATTTAGCCCTAGTTATGGTTGTAGGTGAGGGAATGAGAGAAACAGTAGGTATTGCTTGCAGAGCAACAGCTGCTCTTGCAAAAGCAGGTGTAAATATAGTGATGATAAATCAGGGGTCTTCAGAAGTTAGTATGATGTTTGGAATCGGGCAGGATGACAATGAAAAGGCAGTTAAGGCATTATATAATGAATTTTTTTAAAGTATAAAGTGTTATAAACTTAAATATAAGATGATTTTAAACCTAGACTTGCAAAACAGGTTAAAAATATATATAATGAACTTGCCTTTAAAAATGACATAATTGGGCATCTTTTAAGGGAAGATTCCTTAAAACAGGTTATTTTTAGAAAGAAATATGTGTATACATTAGATAAAAAGTATAGGGGGATGTACCAATGAGTTTGTACCTGCTGTTGGAAATTTTTATTGCATATGTTCTTGACATTTTATTAGGAGACCCCCCATGGCTCCCACATCCAATTAAGTTTATAAGATGGCTTGTTAAACTTATGGAAAAACTCATGAGAAGTTTTGTGGAAATGTTTTCCGCTAAAAAAGTAAAAGCTTTAGGAGACGACATTGTTAGGAATACTAAAAAGAAAAAAAGAAATGAAAAACTTGCAGGTGTTCTGCTTGTCCTATTTGTTACAGCTTTTGCTTTCTTTTGTGTATATGCAATTATTAGATTAGCTAATGAAGTACATCCTATCCTTGCTAGTGTTGTAAATATTTATTTTATTTATACTGCTTTTGCAGCTAAAAGTATTGCAAGTGAAAGCTTTAAGGTTTTTGATGCTTTAAAGGAAAGGGATATTTTTAAGGCTAGAAAATTTCTTTCCACTGTAGCAGGAAAACAAACAGAGAATTTAGACGAGAAAGAAGTAATAAAAGGCGCAGTTGAAGTGACTGCAGAAAACACCTCTGACAATGTGGTGGCACCTATTTTTTATACTTTTATAGGTTCATTCTTTGGGCTAGCAGCACCTTTTGTATATGCATTTAAGGCTATTAGCACTTTAGATTCCATGGTAGGCTTTAAAAATGAGAAGTATAGGTATTTAGGATGGGCTTCTGCAAAGTTAGATGATATTACAAATTTTATTCCTGCAAGACTGACAGGAGTTCTTATAGTGATAAGTGCTTTTATAAGCCAAAAAGATTATTCTTCAAGCTTTGCTATTATGAGAAGAGACAGAAGAAAACATTTTAGCCCAAACTCAGGTTATCCAGAAGCCGCTATTGCTGGTGCACTTGGAGTAAGGCTTGGAGGTAGTGGACTCTACTTTGGAGACATAGTTGAAAAACCTATAATAGGAGATCCAGTAAATGAGTTGGATATTAGAAATATAACCCAGGCAATAGTTCTTATGTATATTACATCTATTTTGTCATTGGTTTTGCTAACCATTCTTTATGTAGCAGCATACTTTTTAATGGGAGTTCTTGCATAAGGTAAATGAGGTGAGTATTAAAAATGAAGGATGTTTACAAGCCTTCAAAGGAATTAAAGCATTTAAAAAAAAGAGAGCCATTATGCTCTCTAAATTTTATTTTAGTTACTGGTGGCAGCAGAAGCGGTAAGAGCACTTTTGCTGAATCAATGGCCAAAAACTATAAAAGTGATGTGTTGTATATTGCTACATCTATACCTTTTGATGATGAAATGAAAATACGAGTAAAAAAACATAGAATGCAAAGACCTTCCCATTGGCATACCCTTGAAGCTTACAAAGATTTTGATATGCATTTAAAAAAAGATGAAAACAAAAAAGCAGTTGTTTTAATTGACTGTATAACACTTATGATCTCTAATATAATGTTTGAGGAGAATTCAGACTGGGAAAATGCAAGTGAAAATGAAATTACTAATATAGAAAAGAAAATAATAAATGAATTGGATAAGCTTTTAAGAGGGATAAAAGAAAAAGGTGCTACCCTTATAGCAGTTACAAATGAAGTAGGGATGGGTATTATACCGGCAAATAAATTATCAAGAATTTT
>DUVG01000144.1 GCA_012841175.1 Clostridium sp. | reverse complement strand
TAATCAAATGCCCTTAACTTCATCTCATAGTACTTTGCGGGGTTGGTTTCTAAAGCAGGTTCTACAGCACGTATATATTCTTCTGCCGAACCTACTGCAACCACTACAAACATACTTGGTCTAAATTCTCTTCCCCTTGCAATAGCAGTAATGTATTTATCTATTCCTTCCTTTGCAAGTTCCTCTGAAAAAACAATTACCTTTACATGGGAAAGATTTATCTGCTTACTTATAAAAGTATTTGCCATATTAAGCCCTGAATATATGGCTGGCACTTCTAGTGTCACTATACTAGAAGTTTTTCCACCTCCACCTGGCGCTTCTTCACCACTTCCACCTGCTATTGCAACAGGTAGTGCCAACTGAAGTGTCATTTTAAGTAAATTGTTATCTCCCTTATCAAATCCAATAGCCATAGGGTAGGCTAAGTCATCCACCTCTCTTGCATCAAAACATCCTGTCATGCTGGTTAATAAAATTACCAAAATAATTCCAATACCCGCACTTTTAATTGTTCTTTTCATTTTGAATTGCCCCTTTCTTTTTTTTAATTAGTGATGCAACTATTAAAAAAGTTATTGGCATGGCAAAAGTAATTATCCAGGCATAAACTCTAAAAACCTTACTTTCTAACTGAAAAACTTTCATCATGCTTTTAGGTATCAAAGCAAATGCAAAAATCAGCATAGACATTGGCAAAATAAGAGGTGTATGATATTTAAGTTTGAAAGTTTTTTTAAAAATGTATACTATAAAAAATAGCACAATTCCAAGGTAAATAAAGGCAGATGTAGCCCATGTAAATACAAAAACAGATTCAATCCTTGTAAAAAACCTTCCCCAATCAATAGTCCTAGCTAAAGTGTACATTGGCATAGTAACTTCAGTAGATGCAGGATATGGAATGGATAGTGTATAAATTAAAACACCTATAGTTAAGAAAAAACCTGATAAAAGTATGCTGTAAATTCCAGTCTTTCTAAAACAACTAAAACTATTTAAAAAAGGGGGTAAAATAAACAGTAGAGTTGCTCCTGAAAAAACTGATATATTAGGTATCCCTTTTATAAATATATTACGTGCTCCACTACCCATAATAGGAAATAAATTGTCTGTATTAAAGTTGGGTATTACTCCCACTACTATAAATATAAAAGCCACTGCAACTATTGGAACAATAATGGCAGAAAATCTAGCGATAGGTTCTATTCCATAAGATGCAGCAGATATCATACCTAAAAGAAAAAAAATCATAACAAAACTTATGGGTGTTTTATCTAATGTAATTGTTTTAAGCCCATCGCTAAATTCCCTTAATACACCTGAAACTATAAACACATAATTAATAATAAGGACCAACCCGACAAAAATTCTTCCGATGTTTCCTCCCACATATTCTCCTATGTCTAAAATATCCTTTCCCTGAAACTTCTCATACATTTTCGATATAATTACAAAAAGGAATAATGAAATAATGGTTAAATATGTTATTAAAACCCACCCTGCTGTTCCTGCTTTTTCTGCCACAAAACGAGGAAAACTTATAAATAATTGAGTTGTCAATATAATTACCAAAAGGGATATGGCTTCCACTTTCCCAAATATAATTTTGTTTCCCACTATAATCCTCCACTTTCTTAGTACTATGCCTATTTAAACTGCTTTCACTTCTTCTTTTTCTCTCCTTCTGCCCATTCCCTTGAAATCTTAGGCTGTTTCCTTTGATTTTGTACATTAAGATAGTCTGGACGTTTTTCCTGTTTCCAAATAGGAGTTCTCAAAAACTCATCTGCAATTCCATCACTTGTTCTAGGTCCTAGTGGTGCCATAAATGGCACGCCAAAGGATTTTGCACTTACTAACATTATTCCATGCACAAATATACCTAGAGTGATTCCTAAAAAACCTGCTAAGGCAGCCAATATTATATATACAAATCTTAATATTCTAAATGAAAAGGCAAGGGCAAAATTAGGAACTGCAAAAGACCCTATCCCAGTAACAGCAACTATAATTATAAGTATAGGACTTACAATATTTGCAGCAACTGCAGCCTGTCCTAAAATTAACGCTCCAATAATACCAAGAGTAGGACCTATTGGACCTGGAATTCTAATACCTGCTTCTCGTATAAGTTCAAAAGCAAACTCCATCATGAGAATCTCCATAACAGAGGGAAAGGGCACTGCTTCTCTAGACGATTCAATTGCAATCAAAAGGTCTGTTGGGATCATTTCATGATGGAAATTGGTTATTGCAACATAAAGCCCAGGTAATAGCAATGATAATACCACAGCTACAAATCTTACAAATCTAAAAAGATTGGAATAGGGAAATCTTACATATGCATCTTCTGGAGAATGAAGAAGATCACTGTTAGTTATAGGTATTATAAGGGCAAAGGGACTTCCATGCATAATAACAGCTAACTTTCCCTGTGCAATCATATTTGCAGTTCTATCAGGCCTTTCAGTTGCCAACATTTGAGGGGATGGCAAAAATGTACTGTCTTCTAAAAGCTGTTCTAATTCTCCTGAATCAAAAATAAAATCTACATTTATATTTTTTAGCCTTCTTCTAGCTTCTTCAACTAAAGACTCATTTGCAATATCTTTAATATATAAAAGGGCACACGGAGTTTTGCTCCTTTTGCCAATTTTAAAATTTTCAACTATTAAATTTTCATCCTTCAAAGTCTTCCTTACAAGTGCCGTATTCATTCTTAAGCCCTCTGTAAAGGCTTCTTGGGGACCTCTTATAACAATTTCTGTAATAGGTCTGTCCACCTGTCTTTGTACCCATCCCTTTACATCACACATAAATGCACTGTCTATTCCATCAATAAACAGTCCGGCACCTCCAAAGTTTACTTCTTCTATAATATCATTTATTTTATTTGTCATTTTTACTTGAGTATGAGAAATCAGATGATTTTTTATATACAAAGCTAAATCTTTATCCTTCCCTTTTACTTCAACATTTGAAAGAAGCATAAGAGGCTTTAAAATATGTGAATCCACTATATTTGAGTTAACCATTCCGTCAAATAAAACAATAAAAGCCTGCAAATTCTCATCTTTTGCCACTACTTTAAATTCTCTTATTACAAGGTCTCCATTATCAGGATAATTGTATGTTTTTTTTATATATTCTAAATTCTTTTTAATATCATTACTTACTTCTTCTAATTCTTCACCACTTTCTTTTTTATTTCTAGATGAAAAAACCTTATTTATAAGTCCTTCTTTTTTACTACCCTTATTTTCTTCTTTTCTACTTCTAGTGCTGTCTAACTCTTCTTTTTCTTTTTTTGTTTCTTTTAGAATAAAGGCTTCTTTTTCTTCAGGTTCTTTAAATAAAAAAACATCTTGTAGTATTTTTTTAAAATCAGCCAAACACTTCACTCCTTTTAACACATTAAATCTATCTCTAGTGTTGTCAATTTTACCATTGTCACATGTATATGTAGGTACTTTTTTAGCAACTAATCATATTATGGTTTTATTGGAATTGAAATATACAATTAAAAAACTATTTAATTTAGAATAAGTGAAAACAAAAAAGATATCTTACAATTTAAATATAAATAAAAACACAAGGTACAAACTAGGTACAAAACAAAAATAATAAGCGCATTACAAAACCCTGTAACACGCTTATTACGATGGTCGGAGTGACTGGATTTGAACCAGCGACCTCTTGCACCCCAAGCAAGCACTCATACCAAACTGAGCTACACCCCGATGCGATTAATAATTATAGCACATTTTTTTTAATATGTAAATATAAAAAATATTTTGCTAATTTTAAATTGTAATGGTTTTTTAAAATTACTTTCTGGGTTTTTTAATGAATAAAATTATAAAAATATGTTGATAATTAAAATAGAAAATTCAGACTATTTAAGGAGGATAAAAATATGTCAAACGATGAGGCACCATCATTAAGCGAGCCTCGAAGGTACAATAAAAAGTACTCATTTTTTAACAGGCTGCTAATGTACATTTTACTTGCAGTTGTAATTGTTTTGATAGTAATTAATCTAAGTATATATAGTTGGTATAGTGAAACTAAAAAAAATTATCAGGATGCTTTTTTAAGGGCAGAAAATGCACATTATGAAAATAGCAATTTAATAGCTGAGAATGAAGATTTAAAAAATGAATACAAACTCTTATGGGAAGAATACGGTAAGATTTTAAAGCAAAATGAAGAAATATCAGAATTAATACAAGAATTAAAAGATAAAAATGAAGAACTAGACAAAATCAATAAAGAACTTGTTGAGGACAATATTGAGCTTCAAAATTCTTTAAAAACCGCTGCCTCAATTGGAATTAAACCTCAAAGCTATACAAACTTTGAAGGAATAAGTACTAGAAGCAGTATAGAAAGAGGAGAATATATAGGAAAATTTCTTGGTACCTTTTATACTCCAAGTGCAGTAGAATGTGGCAACAATAAAGGTATTACCAGATCAGGACATCCAATAATACCAGGAATATCCATTGCAATTGATAAAGACTACTGGCCTTTTGGAACAATTTTTTATATTAAAGGTTTAGGATATGCAGTAGCTATGGATACGGGCAGCGCTATAAAGGGAAAATACAGATTTGACTTTGCAGTATTTGATAGGGACTTTGCAACTCAAATGGGAAAAACTTATTGGGATGTTTACTTAGTTAAATTAGGAAACGGTAAAATAGAAGACCTTTCGTTATAAATATCCTTACCATAAATATATCATACCATTTATTCTAATTTCTTTTATATAACTTTAATAAATATCATATAAAAAAATATAGAATGGGCAGTTTAATTAAACCACCCATTCTATATTCAAATTTTAAAATTCATTTATTTTTTTCCTTCCAAAAACAACAGTTTTTGTATTTTTTCCCACTTCCACAAGAACAAAGTGTATTTAAATTTTCCTTACTACATTTAATAAAAGGTATGCTTATTAACTTATTACAACACTTATCTCTATTAAGTTCATATTCATCAGTTTTTTCATCTCTTGTATGATATATTTCTTCATTTTCAAGCCAGTCATCATCATAATGTTCATCAATAAAATAAAATCCACCAACCCATTCTTCCAATGAAAGAACATCTTCTTTGCTGATAAAAAAATAATTTTTCTCATTTTTAAGTTCTCTTAATATCTCTTTAGAAGTCTTCTTTAGATTGGTATCTATTAAATCCCAATCCACTAAAAAAGCATCAATTTTCCCATCCTGAATTGCCTGTTGAATATCATCAATAAGGCCTTTTGGATGAATTAATCCACAGCAAGTAGGTAAAAATTCCCATATGTAGCTATAGTCTTTTTCAAGTTTTCCATTCATAAGTTCTTTAAAATAAAAGACCAATTCTTCTCTTTTTAATTTTTCTTCATTTAACAATATCAAAAGTGCTTCTAATGCCTCACATCTGACAAACTCATCTATTAAAGAGTTTTCAATTATTCTTTTTAATGGATTTATATCTCCATCACACACTGATGCCAAAATGTTTTTTAGTTCCTCTGTTACTGTGTCTCCAAGTAGTCCATAAATAACATCATCTCTGAAACTTAAAAGTTGTATAATTCCTTTATATGCTCTTTTTTCACGAAAATACGCTAGCAAATAAATAGCTGGAAAGTGAATTAAGTATTTATTATCTTTAAAAAGATCTTCTGCATTATTTATCGTATACTCTAGTATTTCAAGAAGCTCTGGTATTGCCTCATCTTTATGCTCTAAAGCATATTTTACTTGTTCAGAAGGATAAAGGTCATCAAACCTTTCATATCCTTTGAATATTTTTAATTTCATATTACATCTCCCTTTAATAACTTAAAGCCTTATAAAACTTTAGGTAAACTCAGCATCTTTTAAATATTTTACATTATACCATCCACAATAACAATATGAATTTATTTTCTATTGCTTCTTTTGTAAGAATCTATTATACTTACAGCATCTTTATATATATCATAGTCAAGTTTTGTTTTCATTAGTTTTACAAAAGAAAAAAATCCCACCATGTGAATATGAATTTTTATTTGCATTTCTCTAGCATCTAAAATTAGTTCTAAGCTTCTTTGATTAAAAATAACTCTTTTTACATCCTTCCACATAATTTCTTTTTTTCTTCTTAGTAAATTATAATAAGTTATTTTTTCTTCATCTGCAAAAATTCCAACATTAACTGAAAATAAAAAAAGAATTCCTCCTAGTATTAAAAAAATTAAAAAAGCTATAGTTGTGTTAGTTTCTCCACTAAATCTCTCATTTCCTAAGATTGAAGATGTCATAATTAATATAGAAAATAAAATAATAATAGACCCTATCACACCATAAATTTTATTCATCTTTAAGACTATACCACCATCTTTAATAATAGCTTTTTTTTCTGTACCCGACATTAAATATCTCACTAAAAGCACAGGTATTGCAACTATTAATAAGCCTATTCTTAAATAATTCATCAAAATCCTCCATTCTATTCTATATGCTTTCAATTAAAGAATTAAAATATTTCCAAACAATTTTATTATAATATTATAATACTTTAAAAGCTAGCTTTTTAGCAAGTTTGTATAGCGCCATTTCAAAAAAACAAGACATATAATTACATTATATGATATAATGAATTATATACAATAAAATATATTATAAAAATAAATTTTTATTTGCAATGTAATCTTATATAT
>DUVG01000143.1 GCA_012841175.1 Clostridium sp. | reverse complement strand
TTACCTGGTTGGATGTGTTATTTTAATAATATGGGAAGCATATTTTATTGACAAGATATGTTTTGGGGATTAAAATATTAATGGCTAATTAATAATGCCTATTAATATTGGTTTAATCCATCACAAGGAGTGAATTTTAATGGAGCTTTGGTATACAGAATATCAAACAAAAAATGTAGGAATAACATGCAAAATTAAAAAAACATACCACACTGAGAAAACACAGTATCAAGACATTGCATTGATTGATACCGAACAATTTGGTAAAATGCTTGTTTTAGACGGAACTGTACAAACTACAATAGAGGATGAATTTGTTTATCATGAAATGATATCACATATTCCTTTAGCTACTCATAAAAACCCCAAAAAAGCCCTTGTAATTGGCGGCGGAGATGGTGGGGCAATTAGAGAAATCATTAAACATCCTTCTATCGAAAAAGCAGTGCTTTGTGAAATAGATGGACGAGTTATAGAAATTGCTAAGGAACATTTGCCTGAAATAAGCTGTGCCTTAACTGACGAGAGGGTAGAGGTAATTGTTGACGATGGAATAAAGTATGTAAACCAACATAAAAATGAATTTGATGTAATAATGGTTGACTCAACTGACCCGGTAGGTCCTGCTGTAGGTCTATTTGCAAAGGAATTCTATAAAGCTATATACGAATCTTTAAAAGAAGATGGAATATTTGTTGCTCAAACTGAATCACCTTTTTTTCACAAAGAACTTATTAAAAATGTATTTAGCAATGTACAATCAATATTTCCTATAACAAGGCTCTATACATGTGCAATACCTACTTATCCAAGTGGTTATTGGAGTTTTACAATGGGATCTAAAAAATACGACCCATTAGAAACAGATTTAGACAGTATACCTAAATTAGACACAAAGTATTACTGCCCTCAAATACACAGAGCTGTTTTTTCACTACCTAAATTTGTGTCAGATATCATTAAATAAAAAGTATTAAAGGAGTATTATATGAGTTTAAAAAGTGGAAAACTTTCCATTCCTTTAGAATTTATGGGGAGTTCTAAAAATTATATAGATTCTTCAATAGTTTTAGTTGGTGTCCCAATGGACTTTACATGTAGTTTTAGACCAGGGACACGGTTTGGCCCTCAAAAAATAAGGGAAGTATCAATTGGTATTGAGGAGTACAGTATATACATGGATAAGTCTTTAGATGATGCGTCCTTTTATGATTCAGGTGACTTAGACCTTCCTATTGGGAACGTAGAAAAAAGTCTTGAAATAATAGAAGAGGCAGCGGGAGAAATTTTAAATGACGGTAAGTTTCCACTTTTTATTGGAGGAGAACATCTTATAAGTGTACCTGTTATAAAAAAAGTTTACGAAAAATATAAAGAAGAACTGGTGCTAATTCACTTTGACGCCCATGCAGATTTGAGGGAGGATTATTTAGGATGTCCTATGTCTCATGCCTCTGCCATTAGGCGTGTAATTGATTTTATGCCATCTAAGAATATATACCAGTTTGGAATAAGATCAGGTACAAAAGAAGAATTTCAATTTGCAAATAGAAATACCAACATGTTTACTCTAGAAGTATATGAGCCGCTAAAGGCTGTAATTGATAAATTTAAAGACAAACCTATATATATAACCCTTGATATAGATGTTTTAGATCCAGCCTATGCAAATGGTACAGGCACACCAGAGCCTGGCGGTATAAGCTCAAATGAACTTATAAAATCCATGGGTCTTTTAAAGGATTTAAACATTGTAGGGTTTGATATTGTAGAGGTTTCTCCCCATTATGATTTATCAGATAGAACAGCTATTTTAGCAGCAAAAATAATAAGAGATGTAATACTTATGGTGAGTGATTATGCAAATAATTAAAAATTCCTTAAAACAATCCCACGAGTATATAAAAGCTTGTGTTAATGAAGGGGATACCACTATTGATGCCACATGTGGCAACGGCAACGATACAGTATTTTTAGCACAGCTTGTAGGAGAGAGGGGAAAGGTTTTTGCTTTTGATATACAGGATGTGGCAATAGAAAATGCTGCTAAAAAGTTAAATGATTTAAAACTGTCAAATAGAGTTTCATTTATTAAAGATGGTCATGAAAATATGGATAGTTATGTAAATGGAGATATAAAGGCAGTAATGTTTAATTTAGGCTATCTTCCAGGTGGTGATCGGAGTATATCCACCAAGGCAGATACCACAATTTCTGCTATAAAAAAATCTATGGAACTTTTAGTCACAGGTGGAATAATCACAATAGTTATTTATTATGGAAAAGATAATGGGTTAGATGAAAAAGAAAAGGTTTTGAGTTTTTTAGAATGTATTGACCAAAAGAAATTTGCTGTTATGAAGACAGAGTTTATAAATCAGCAGAACTGTCCTCCTATACTTGTGTGTATTGAAAAACTATAGAGCCTCATTTGTAAAAAAGAAAAAAATAACAACAAATATAAATATTATAGATATGGTGTAGATAGAATACTTTAACATATTAAAAATTCTCCATTCGTGTGCGATATTGTTTTTTTCTTCTTCAAGAAAAGTAATTAATTCAGCTAGTAGGGCGTTACTTTGTTTATCAATTTCTAATATTTCTATACCATATGTCAATTCACTGTTGCCAACACTTTCTTTACGAACTGTTTTTCCTATAAAATCAATGGTTAAGGTTGTTGATACAAATATACTGATGCTTACTATAGAATGGTCATCAATCACTGCATCTGTATAAAGCATTCCACCACCAAAACTAATATCAGACAGTATGGCTACATGTTCTTTATCTCCATAATTTATTTTACATGGATAGTTTAAATAAAATCTTTCAAATTTACGTTTATTGTGATAATTCATTATTTTGTCTATATTAACAGTTATGGCTTGTTTTCTTATGGAAATCACTTTTTTAGTGATACTTGCAGAAAATAAAGTTTCATTATTATTGTCAAAGGATTTTATAAGTATTTTTTGACCTTCCTTTAAATGATTTTTAAAATAACGGGCAGAAAGAAATATCTCGGCAATTTTTTTCTCCAAGTTAACATAAGTTATAATGCCATGAATCCAAGTGGTATCATTATCAATAGAAACTTTACAAAAGGTTATACCTCTGTTTTGTTCGGGTTTGATTTTTCTCAAAATAAATCACCCTTATAAAATATATTATTTTAAGCTGAGTAAAAAAATAGTATTTCGATATATGTATCGGAAGTTTATCTACCTTCAATAACACTTTAATTCAAAGAAAATTTATTAATTTTCAAAAATAGCCTAATTCATCTTGCAAGTAATGTCATATAGTATTATAATCTAGGATAGGTATCTTTTATTATAGTATATCTATTTAACAATTGCAATTAAAATATATAGGGGTTTTATAGGCAATTGTTTTTTACAATTTAATGTACTAAATTAAAAATTATAATAAAAAAACATGAGGTGGAGCATAAAATGGATAATGAAGGTAGAACGGCTCTTTTAAATGAAAAAAGGTCTCAAATTAGCCTCGGGGGAGGAACAGAAAAAATTAAAAAGCAACATGAAGCTGGCAAAAAAACCGCTAGAGAAAGGATAAATGCTTTATTAGATGAGAATAGTTTCATTGAGGTAAATGCATTTGCTGAAACAAGAAGTATTGATTTTGATATGCAAAAAAAGAAAGTTCCTGGCGATGGTGTAGTAACAGGATACGGTTCAATTAATGGGCGACTTGTCTTTGTCTCTTCTCAAGACTTTACTGTAATTGGTGGATCTTTAGGAGAAATGCATGCTAAAAAAATTACAAATGTTATGGACATGGCAATTAAAACAGGAGCACCTTTTATAAGCATTAATGACTCAGGTGGAGCAAGAATTGAAGAAGGTATTGATGCCTTAAAAGGTTTTGGAGAAATATTTACTAGAAATACTCATGCTTCTGGAGTAATTCCTCAAATTTCTGTAATAATGGGTCCTTGTGCAGGAGGAGCAGTGTATTCTCCAGCTATTACAGACTTTGTATTTATGGTTGAAAACACAAGCCAAATGTTTATAACAGGTCCTCAAGTAATTAAAGCAGTTACAGGGGAAG
>DUVG01000142.1 GCA_012841175.1 Clostridium sp. | reverse complement strand
CTACTTTTGTAGCTGAAAGTATGGGGTGTACACTGGAGTTAGACGATAAATCTGGAGTTGTACATATTAAAAATGATTTTACAGATGCAAAATTTAAAGTGGGTTCAGATGAGGTAATGGTGAAAGGAAAGCTTTTAAAAATTGATGCTGTACCAGTAATTAATGAGGGAGTGATTTTTCTCCCCTTACGTTTTGTATTTGAAATATTTAGTGCCCGGGTTGAATGGGATAAAGACACTAAAACAATTGAAATATGCACAGGGGAATTGGATTTTTTAGAGCCTGAAATTAGTATAGTATATCCAATGAACAAATGGGAAGCTTATGAGTTTAGAATACAGCTTGATAATTGGATATATTATTTAGAAGATGGTTTAGATTATGAAATTAAAATTGAGTTTACTGAGTATCCATTGAATAAAAAAGAACAGCCTGAATTTTATGGCGATGGATGGATAGTTGTTGAAATGAATCAGTGGAGAAAAGTAGATAATCCCAATTTGTATGAACTTTTACCATATTACACCACCAGGGATAATATGTTTGAACTTAAAAAAGGAATGGAATTTAAGTTTATTGTTTTTCTTCGCAATAATAAGACAAAAGAGACAAGAAAATATTTAGGAAGTGCAACATATAAAGATTTGGTAGAATGGGTAAAGTAATTTTTTAATTATCTATTTTTCCTTTTTAAACTTTGTCATAAGTTATTGTTTTTTTAAATACAAATAATGAGGACAATTTTTTAAAAAGGTAAATTAGTTTAATGACTAAGAAATCATTTGTAAGTAGTGCAATAGTATTAATGATAGCTGGATTTATTGTAAAGGTATTAGGATTTATATACAGGATATATCTTTCTAACCTTATAGGTGCAGAAGGTATGGGGATTTTCCAACTTATTTCCCCTGTATATTCTCTTATTATACTCACTCTCACTTCTGGTATATCAATTGCTGTTTCAAAAATGGTTGCAGAGCAGACAGCAAAAAACAATCATGTAAATTTACTAAGAATAACATACTGTGCATTAGCTATTGTGGTAATTGCCGGCTTAGTAGTATCAATAGGCATATTAATTTTTATAGATCCAATAGTGAACGTCATCTTAAAGGATTCGAGAACATATTATTCTATGATTTTATTGCTGCCATGTATTCCAGTGATTGCTGCTGCTTCTGCAGTTAAGGGATATTATTATGGTGTGCAGGATGTTGTTCCCACTGCCTGTTCTCAAATTGTAGAACAGGTTGTGAGAATAGGAATAGTAATGGCTATGTCTTGTTATTTTTTAAATATTGGGCTTGAGTATGCCTGTGCCCTGGCAACTGTTGGAATGGCTATAGGAGAAATTTCAAACTTGACTGTTTTATTAATAATTTTTAATATGAAGAAGAAAAAGTTTTCCCTTAAAAAATCTAAAAAAGATTTTATGAGAAAAAGAACTATTCTTACTAATATAATAAAGATGTCAATCCCCATATCTTTTAATAGATTTATTACATCAATGATGGGAGCAGTGGAACTTATACTAATTCCAAGAATGCTTTTACTAGGTGGTATGAATTATCAAGCCAGCCTTGCAGAATATGGGAAGCTTACAGGTATGGCAATGCCACTGGTTTTTTTTCCTTCACTGGTTACCTCTTCTTTAGCAACAACTCTTGTACCAGCTATTTCTGAGGCGTTATCTTTAAAGAATTTTAAAACTGTTAATTATAGAATATCAAAATCAATCCAATTTACATTCATTCTAGGATTTATATTTACATCTATATTTATTGGTTTTTCAAATGAAATAGGAGACTTAATTTATAAAAATGAAAACATAGGTGATATTTTATACTTACTGTCCTTTACATGCATATTTATATATTTGCAGCAAACTCTTTTAGGAATATTAAATGGATTAGGTAAACAGGGGATTTCTCTTAGAAATTCAATTGTAGGATATGTTATAAGAATTTTATTTGTAGTATATTGTATTCCTGTTTATGGTGTAAAGGGTTATATAGCAGGGATTATAATAAGTTCAGCTTGCGTTTGTGGTTTAAATACCTACACTGTAACAAAAATGACAGGAATGGTTTTAGATTTTAGAAATTGGATACTAAAGCCGGGAATAGTATGTATAGTAATAATGTTTGTTCATAAATATATAAACAGTTTCTTTAATATATTTAATATAGGGGGCAGTGGTGCAGTAATAGCAAATATTCTTGGCAATGGAGCAGTTGCTTTTGGTCTTATGTTTGTAGTAGGTGCTATTGATAAGGAAGAAGTATTAAAGCTTTTTAAATAAGGCTTCACAAATAACAATTAAATTACATAGCCTATAAGTAAGATAAGTAAGAAAAATTAAGAAAATAATAGATATCTTAAGCATAATAAATTTATTTACAAGGTAAGGTCAGGGAAGGTCAAAAACAAATGTTGTTTACATAATTGGATTTGTGGTATAAATAATATAGAAGGTCAAAGAAAGTCAAAGTTAAACTCGAAATGGAGGTGTTTTATATGTTTAGTTTAATGCCATATAGGAGAGGAAATAAGCTTTCAACAAATAACGATTTTTGGGGGTTTGGCAAAAATGTTTTTGATAATTTTTTTAACGATCCTTTTTTCTCTGGGGTTCTTTCAGCCACAAATGGAATTAGAGCCGATATACGTGAAACCGACAAGGAATACATTGTAGATGCTGAAATTCCTGGAGTAAAAAAAGAAGATATTAATGTTGAACTAAGAGATGATACTCTAACAATTTCAATTGACAGAGGCGAAGAAGTAAAAGACGAGAGAGACAATTACATTAGAAGAGAAAGAAGATATGGTTCGGTTGCAAGAAACTTTTATGTTGAGAATGTAGTTAAGGACTCTGTAACTGCAAAGTATAAGGATGGAATATTGACTATAGTATTACCAAAGGATAAAAACACCAAGAAAAACAAACACAAGATACCAGTTCAATAATAAGAGAACATATAAAAAATAGCTTCTTAGTAGAATACATTGTCTAAAACATAATGAATTTTCTAAAAACAGAAAACACCAAAGTAGGGACTTAAAGTCCCTGCTTTAGTGTTGTTTAAGGAAAAATGCAATGGGAAATATTAAATTTATATTAATTTTTGATAAAAAGTTTGTTAAACCTGGGATAAGTAGGACAATTATATTTAATAATGGTAGATAATTTTATTTTTATATGTTATAATAATTTTTGGGGAGTACATTTTGAGGAGGTGTGACATCATGAATGAAAATACAAATAATTTGGAGAAAAAAATAGTTGAGAAAAACCTGCTTATTAATTCTTATGATCAACATGATGATTCTCAACAAACAAAAATTCAAGATGTTGAGATTGAATTAGATGGTCTCTTGTATCAGTATTATAAAATGCTGAGGAATAAAAAAGAATAGAGAATATCTTATCTAAAAAAATTTAATATTTAATAAAAGTATAATAGATATAATTAAAAAAACTGGTAAGAGTATAGCAGGTACTTTTACCAGTTTTTTAGTAAACAGAAATATCATATGTATTAAGAATATATTCTTACCTTTTACCCCTCTTTTTTGTATAAATTTTTTTGTGATAATTAGACCATATAACTTAATTTTATACAATATAAAAGTATGCCCAAGCAAATAAAAGGAGAAAAGCATATGGAAAAAAACATTTTTGAAATATATAATATAGTCAGGCAATAGATTCCCATTACTCATTAAAGTGCTATACATTTTGCAAAATTCACAAAAGAGGTGTGTACATTGGAGAAAAAAATAAATAAGAATGGATTAACTGAAGAACAGTTTCTTGCAGCTTATGATCCAAATAAATTTGAAAGACCATCTGTAACAGCGGATGTCCTTGTTTTTACAGTAACTAATGAAGAAAAAGAAAACTACAGAAAACTTCCAAAGAAGGCTTTAAAATTGTTAATGATAAAAAGAGGCGATCATCCTGACATTGGAAAGTGGGCACTGCCAGGAGGTTTTGTTAACATGGATGAGAGCTTAGAAGAAGCGGCATTAAGAGAGCTTAAAGAAGAAACAAATATTGATAATATATATATGGAGCAACTTTATTCATGGGGAGATGTTGGCAGGGACAAAAGGACAAGAATAATAACTGCTTCATATATGTCACTGGTGGATAGTTCCACCCTTAATGTAAAAGCTGCAGATGATGCAAAATGGTTTACTGTTTCCTGTAAATGTTGTGAAGAAAATAAAATTTTAAACGAGAAAGGATGGGTTTTTGAAAAGTTTTTTAAACTAAACTTAGAAAATGGTGAAGATAAGCTTACGGCAACTGTAAAGGCATCAAAAATTGTTGAAGGAAAAGTAACAAAAATAAAAAGAGAGATAATAGAATCTAATGGAATAGCTTTTGATCATCCTAAGATTATAGTATATGGAATTGGAAGACTCAAAAATCAAATAAAAAATACTGATATTGTATTTAATTTGATGCCTGAGCTATTTACACTAACAGAACTTCAACAGGTATATGAAGTGATTTTAGGTACTAAGCTTTTAAAAGCAAATTTTAGAAGAAAGATTTCAAATATACTTGTTGAAACAGATAAGTATACTAAAAATGGAGGACACAGACCGTCAAAACTTTATATGTTTAATCCTAATTATAGTAATTTTGAGGAAATATACTAACAGGTGCCACAATTTCACAATAAGCTGTATTGGTGGAAACAATTTTTATATGATAGAATATATATAGGTTTACATATTTATTTTATTTTCACTCCTAAAATTCACTTAATGATATTTCAAAGTTTAAGCTAAGTTTGAGCTAAGTTTGAAAAAGGCAAGGAGGATAACCAAATGCATATATTAATATGCATATATTTAAGAAGGATTTTTTTTGATTTTGTAGAATTACTATAATATGACTGATTTTTTTAAAAAGCCTAATCTGTCATTCGGCAGAAATGATACCATGTATATTTAACATCTAAATAGTTTACCCTAATGGTGCTTTTATACCTTTACTTTAACAACATACTAGATATTTTACAACACTTAATAATCTATACTTTATAACACTTAACAATCTTTTTATTACAATTAAATTTCCTAGGAAAGGTTGGAGAGAAAAATTACTACTACAGGCACCGTTGTATCTAAAAAGTCACATAAAAACTTAATATTATTAGTAGTATTAGCGATTATGAGCCTTGTGTCAAGGATTTATGACTTGCCTTTTTCCTATGGCATAAATTTTGCTTTTGGTAATTTATTTATTTTTCTTATTTTAAGGTATTATGGATTGACAAAAGCCTTTATAGTGGCTATTATTGTAAATTTATTGGAATGGTATTTTTTCAATCCTAACTTTTATGTACTCTTTTTTACTTTGGAGATTTTATTTGTTGGTATATTATGCAAAAGAACAAAGTATAATGTTTTATTAATTGACGCTTTGTATTGGATTTGTATTGGAGCACCAGCTATTGCTGTGGTTTTTTATTTACATAGAGGAACAATCGGTAATGAATGCTATTTAATAATGGTAAATAAAAGTATTAATGGTTTTTTAAACATGTTAGTTGCCGACGTGGTAATATCTTACATTCCGATTCAAAAAATTGCAGGGTTTAAAAAAAGTAAGTTTACTGACTTAAACAAAATGCTGATACATTTGACAATTGTATCGGTATTTGGCCCTTTTTTGCTGTACACTTTGCTTGATGG
>DUVG01000141.1 GCA_012841175.1 Clostridium sp. | reverse complement strand
TGTGGAGTAAAAAGTGGGGAAAACAGTGGAGAGGAAGATGGAAATAGTGGTGGCTCATCTTCTAAATACCCCTTTGCAGGTGGTAGTGGTGCTGGAGTAAGTATAAATCCTGTTGCTTTTATGGTTGTAGGTCAAGGGCAGATAAAACTTTTACCTGTTACAATAAATTCTTCTTTGGAAAAAATACTTGATATGGTACCTGATATTGTTGAAAAAGCAAATCAGGCTATAAAGAAAAAAATAAAGGTCAGAAAAACCATTAAAGAATTTGATGACGAAGAGGCTTAATACTTGTATATTTATCATTAGAAGTAGTATAATGTAATGGCAGTATTTTAGACAAAGAGGGTTGATTTGTATTTATGAAAAAAATACGACTTCAAAAATATTTAGCTGATTGTGGGGTTGCTTCAAGAAGAAAAGCAGAAGAGCTTATTTTACAGGGCAGAATTTCAGTAAATGGTACCATAGTAACGGAATTAGGAACAAAAGTAGATGATAATGATATAATATTCTTTGATGGCAACAGGGTAAAAAAAGAAGAACAATTGATATATATTTTATTAAATAAACCAGTAGGATATGTAACTACTGTAAAGGATCAGTTTCAAAGACCAACGGTTGTTGATTTAGTGGATGTACCTGAAAGAATTTTTCCTGTAGGCAGACTTGATTATGACACATCAGGTCTTTTAATTTTAACCAATGATGGAAGTCTTACATACAGACTTACCCATCCCAAATTTAAAATAAAGAAGGTATATAGGGCGATATTAAAGGGGATTCCTTCTAGAGAAAAAATAGAGAAGTTTGAAAAAGGTTTGAAAATAGAAGACTATATTACAGCATTAGCAAAATTTAAAATAATTGAAAGTTCAAACAATACTTCTACTGTTGAAATAACCATATATGAGGGCAAAAACAGACAAGTTAGAAAAATGTGTGAAAGTATTGGACATCCTATTTTAAAGCTAAAAAGAATTTGTTTTGGACATCTTAGTTTAGGAGATTTACCAGAAGGCAAATGGAGAAAACTTAAAGAGGATGAAATTTCTAAATTATTAGAAGGAAGGTTCTTGTAGCAAAATGTCACAAGAACCTTTAATTTTGCTTATTACTTTATTTAAAAGTTTTTTTATAGTTATTTCTTTTCTTTTTTAGGTTTATAGCTTGCACAAAGAGTTTCATCATAAGGAGCACCGCTGTTTGATTTAGCAGCAGCACTTACCTGTATAGCTTCTAAATTACACAAGTTTTCACTAAACTCATTAAATATACAACTTCCAACGGAACACTGTATTTTTTGACATTTATTCATTTTGCTTTCCTCCAATGTTTTAGGATTCACAATTAGTATTTGAGTTTTTAAAATTAATATAATAGGTATGTTATTGAAATTAATCGCTTTAGTATATTATGTAAATAAACTTTTCAAAAATTCCCTTAAAAAATGTTGATGTAAATGGTAAAATTATTAAATAAAAATATATATTTCTCTAGTTTATTAAATATTCATGTTGTTAGTTTTTTATGGTATAGAGATTTCTAATATTGAAAGGGAAGACTATATTAAAGTCGGTAACTTATTTGAATTTTCTCCCTCAC
>DUVG01000140.1 GCA_012841175.1 Clostridium sp. | reverse complement strand
GTCACCAACAGGGAGCAGTGCTTTGCGCCTGAAGTGCCGTTCCTGTCCTATATCAAAGTGAAAGGCCTGACACTTGCCCATGCAGCAACAGGTGCGCCAGTACCCCAGCGGGGCTCTATGTTCTTACCGTCTTTGATACAATTAAAAAGAACAGGGACATCAACAAACAATTTTTAAACAACAAAAAACCCTTGAAATCAAGGTCTTTAAACGAGTATCTTCTTTCAATGATTACTAAAATTTTTTTTATAATATTCTTTTAAAAGAGTCTTTTTTGATGCCCTTTAAATTTACTTTTCCTTGCACCCACCTTTTAGCATCGCTTAAGGAGTAATTAAAAAGTATTACAGTAATTAAAATATACTATATTTTACTAGGTGTAATTTGTATACTTTGAAATAGTCTTATCATTCCACAAAAGTTATTTTAAACATAACATTGACTCCAGACTAAAATCAGGGTATAATTAGACTAAATTTTTAATAAAAGAGGTGATAAGTTTTGGATAATAATCTTATTTATCTTGATACATATCTATTGCAACAAGATATGAGAATCAGGCTCCCTAGAAGCATCTTAGAAAATCTAAACCTTGAAAAAGGGAAAAGCAAGTTAAAAATCTATTATGATAAACCAAATGAAAGTCTTGTGTTGAAAAAAGAAAAAAGCGAGTAACATTAAGGAGGATGATAATATATGGAACTAAATAAAATTTACAATGAAGATTGCATCATAGGAATGAAAAATTCGATACCTGAGGAGTCCATAGATTTGATAATTGCAGACCCGCCTTATTTTAAGGTTATTGGAGAGAGCTGGGACTATGCCTGGAGGACCGAAGAAGACTATTTAGACTGGTCTAAGCAATGGATTGACATAGCTGCAACTTCCTTAAGGAAGGGTGGAAGCTTTTATTTATTTGGATACTTCAGAATCCTTAGTAGACTCCTACCTATCCTAGAAGATAGTGGCCTTGAATTACGTCAACAAATTATATTAAATAAAGGAATGCAAGCTGTATCAGGTCGAGCAACTAGGAATTACAAAATGTTTCCAAATGTAACAGAAAGTATTTTGTTTTTATATAAGGATCCTAAGCCTTATGTCAGAGCCTTCTTAAAAGAACGACAAAAAGAATTAGGATATACCGCAAAATTTATAAATGAAGCTCTTGGGGTTAAATCTAATGGTGGAGGCATGTGGAGTATATATACAGGTAAAAATGTATGTAAACAATTACCAACTAAAGAGTATTGGGATAAGTTACAAGATATTTTAAAATTTGATATACCTTACTCAAAAATATCTCAGACTTTTAATGCACAAATGGGTATAACAGATGTATGGGATGATATAAATTTTTACTCAGAAAAAAATAGATTTCATCCCACACAAAAACCATTAAACCTCATTACTAGACTTGTACTTGCAAGCAGTAATAATGGTGATACAGTTTTAGATCCTTTTATGGGTAGTGGAACAACAGCTCTAGCATGTAGGGATAACGGCAGAAATTATATCGGCTTTGAAACAAGCAAAGAATATTACTCGCAATCATTAGACCGTTTAGCATATGAACAAAAAACCCTATTCAGTAAACAACAAGATTAAATATGTTTAGAAATACCAAAACCCAACCCTTTATATAGTTTATTGCAGTTTATTAAAATATTGTTTTAGCTCTACAGGTATAAGATCTTTTTTAGGCAATAATAAAGGTAGATAAATAGCATCAGCAAATTCTTCACAAAGTTCAGAATTTGATATATTATTTGATACTCTAATGTCTTCAATCATACCTAAGATATCTTTCTTGTTTTTACCCGATGTTATTGCTGTTGGATTATATTTGAATAAAACCTGTTTTGCAGCATCTAATGTAATTGTTCTTGTACGTGAATATTCTCCAAGTGTATTTAATTCATCTATATATGAGTTAGATAGACTCGGGAATATCTCGGTTTTGATTTGACCTTCCTCTGAAATTAATGATCTATAAATCAGTTTTGGATTCGTCAAGGCAAATTTTAATTGATGGGGCCACATATTAAAAGGAGCTTTTGAGTGTGAATTTGCCCTTATATTTATATAGTAATCTATAATACAGTACCCAAATCCTTTTGTAGTAGGATCAACTTCCCAAATTGATGCAACTATATTTGTATTTTGAGGATTATTTATTTCTTCAAATTCAAATAAAACAAAGTAGTACCTATATGGCTCCAACATCTTAGCAAATTCTTCATCGTGTTGTATTCCTATTAACCATTTTGAATCATCCTTTCTAACAATATTGATAGATTCACAAATTGAACATTTCTTCTCTAAACTCGATACAACTGCATTGCAATCACCGCAAGCCCCTAATTGATCAACCCTATAACATGTTTTAATTTCTCCGTGTTTGTTATTATCCATTATTAAATCGTATCCCCTAGCACCCGATTTTCCTCCCGGAAATCCAGTTACTACACTTGTTAAATGCTGTCCAATATACCCCATTCTCGCTTGAGGGGTCTGCATTGTAATCCTTGACCACATATTAACCTTGTTTCTAAGGTCAATATATAAATCACGAATTAATTCTTCTGAAGCCTCTAAGGTACCTAATTGATATTTTCCCATGTGTATTCCTTCCTTCCTTAAATAAATTTAATTATTGTTATTTTCTTTCGCACAAATGCATATAGCCTAGGGCCTATTCTTCCAAAATATAATATTCTAAATTATATAAGCCCACGGTTTTTAAAAAATTAATTGATAAAAAATAACAAGTTTATTGTATGATATATTATATAATAATGGTATCACAAAATTTTCTATTTTAATACACCTGCATTTTAATAATTCTGTATTAACCTTTATAACACTATAAATAATTATGAATATATTATAAAATAGGAATATAGCACCATAACAAAAGTATAGGGAGGTCAAATATGCCTAACAACCGTTCATTTAAAGCATATGTTTTTAACCGTTTTTATAATGATTTTCATGAAGCAATTAGCATATTTATTAGTGAAAACCATGAAATGCTTGATATAAAGTCATGGAATGTAGATCGGGTCGACGAGACTTACTTAGATGATATAAATATAAAACATATTTATATCAATGACCTCCCTGGAATGAAGGTAGCCTTTGATGTACTAATCGAAGCTATTTTTGAAATACATGAGATAGATAGAAGGCACGATAAATATGATG
>DUVG01000139.1 GCA_012841175.1 Clostridium sp. | reverse complement strand
TCTGCCTCTGGCGTCTTAGTTGGTTCTTTTGTTGGCGTTGCTTCTGCCTCTGGCGTCTTAGTTGGTTCTTTTGTTGGCGTTGCTTCTGCCTCTGGCGTCTTAGTTGGTTCTTTTGTTGGTGTTGCTTCTACCTCCGGCGTTTTAGCTGGTTCTTTTGTTGGCGTTGCTTCTACCTCTGGCGTTTTAGCTGGTGCTTTTGTTGGCGTTGCACTATCAGCTGGCACCTCTTCTTCTTGTGTATGCGTTGCCTTTGGTGTAGCTGTAATTTCTTCTCTATCTTCATTATCTCCTAATGCTAGTTTATGTATATCTATATCGTTTTCTTTTATCAATTGATTCAAACTAGATGATTTAAGCACATCTATAGGGATGTCTTTCCCTTTTTCTTTTACTTTTTCATAAATTAAGTATTTGCCCATTGAAACTTCTGTTTCTGACGCTAGGCGTCTTTTGTTAATAGGTACTTCCACAAACTGTATATCAATGTTGTCATCAAGTTCTTTATCTATTTCATTTTTTAAATTGTTTATCAACTTATCATTAAATAATTCTTTTTCTACTGGTTGTTTTTTATCCTCAAATGCTGTTGATATTAAAACTATTTCTTTTTCTTGGCTCTTTAAAATAAATCCTTGTTCCTCTGAATTTTTAATTATATTATATACTACTCTTTCTAATAATCTTCCTTTATATTTAATATTATTTAGAATCATTTCCCCATCTTCATTAAAAGCAACTGCATCTATAACAATGCTATCTTCATTTATCATTAGCTCTAAACTTGGATTTATATCTACAGCTATGTATGCATATATTTCGTCACTGTAAAAGAATCTAAAATATGACATTAATAGTATAAATATTGCAGCAACGCTAGCAATGGCAGGAATAAAATACTTGTGTTTTTGTTTTTTGCTTATTATGTCTTTTTCACTATAAAAGACCTTTTGTCCCACAAACATTCCTTCCCTGTATTTTATCATTTCAAATAGCCCCGCTTCAGATACCACTATTGCACTTTTTTCTTGTATTTTAACTATTATGCCCAAGTTAGCCATTTGATTCCCCTCCTTCCTTTTTGGCTTTTTTGAAGTATTGTTTAATTTCCTCTAAACTACTTCTTAAAACCAAACTAACAGCTATTATATATTTCCTGTTTCTTTCGATAGTTTTTCTACTGACGGTAACAAATTTCATTAACTCTGATATTGGAATGCTCTTTCTTCTAACCATTTTGTTGAATAATTCTTCATTGTCTGAAATAGTCCTAGCAATACTTATATAAAGTTCTCTTGAGTCTTTGTGTTTTGGAGATTTTTTTACAAGATCCTCTAATGTGATGCCGAATTCTTTGAGTTTGTTTTCAAAAATCATAATTTCTTCTTTAATCTCTATTTTTTCATATTGATAATGGGAATCTGACACAAGATATTTTTCTTCAAATTCACTTTTTTCTTCAAAATATGAAAAAGGTATTGCTTTGTCTTCTCTTCTGTTTTTTCTTATATGGTCAATTATTCTATGGTTAATTACTATATTGCAATAGCTGATAAAATTTCCGTTTTTATCCGAATCAAATTTATCAATAGCCTCATTAAAAGCCATTAATCCTACACTGTATTCTTCACTTGTTTCAGAATCCACATATCTACCAATAGTGCTTGATATAACTTTTAATAGATACGGCTTATATTTTTCAATTAATTCTTCTTTAAGACCAATATCCCCATTTTTAATTCTAATAATAGCATGATTAATAGAATTAACATGGGGGTTATTGTTTTTTAGCAAAAAAATCACCTCTAAAATCCTGCTCTTTTGTTCCTGTATTGAGTTTTACAAAAATACAATTATTAATTATATTTAAACCTTTATATTTATTGTAACAAATTAAATAGAATAAGTTAATAGAAAAAATAAAATACACTTAAAAACTATAATTTGCAGCTTTCACTACAATATGATAAAGTATTTTATATATAAAAGTTATCAAAAATGCATAAAATATTATTTAAATAAAAATATTATTAGGGAAGAGATATAAATATGAACTATATAATTTATGATTTAGAATTAAATAGCAAACCTTTTAAAAGCAATTTTCCAAATGAAATAATTGAAATAGGCGCTATTAAGTTAGACGATAACTTAAATAAAATAGATGAATTTCAATCTTTTGTAAAACCTAAGTATTTTACTAAATTATTTTCACTAGTTAAGAAAAAAACACAAATAGCCCAAAATGATATTAATAATGCTGATAGTTTCAAAGATGTCATCAAAAAATTCAGACAGTGGATTGGACCTGACTCTATACTAATTAGTTGGGGACATGATGATATATATAATTTAAGCTTAAATTGCAGGTACAACCGAATAAAAATTGAATGGCTGAAGAAAAACATTGACATTCAAAAGCAATTTTCATCTATCTTTAATCTTCCCTCTGGCCAAAGGTATAGCCTTGAAAATGCTCTAAAATTAATGGAAATTGATATTAAAGATAATTTTCACAGAGCTTTAATAGATGCAGAATACACTTCTAAAATTTTTAGGGGTATTTTTGATAAATTAAATCTTCAAGCCTTTAATACTATAAAACCTTTAAAGAAAAATTCCAAAAAGAAGAATTCTAAAAAGAAGAAAATAGCTGAAAATGTCTGATTTTTTTATGTAATACCCAGTATTTTCTTTGCATTTGTTATGCTCATAGAATCAGGTTCCCCAACTTCTTTTAGTTGATATTCCCATCCTAGTTCCTCCCACTTATAAGCCCCCATAGTGTGGTATGGTAGTATTTCTATATTTTCAACAGTTTTAAGTTGCTTTATAAAAGTTGCAGCCTTTTTCAAATCTTCTTCTCCATCTGTTAGTCCAGGTACTAAAACATATCTTATCCAAATTGCTATATTTTTATCGGACACATGCTTTGCAAATTTTTTAATTTTCTCATTTTCAACCCCGGTAATTTCCTTGTGCTTCTCTTCATCTGCATGTTTTATGTCAAGTAGCACCAAATCAGTATATTCTAATAGTTCTTTTACAGCATCTGTATTTGCAAATCCACTGGTATCAAGGGCGGTGTGAATACCCATCTTTTTTGCTATTTTAAAAACCTCAGTTACAAAATCAGCCTGGTACAGTGGCTCTCCACCTGTAACTGTTATTCCCCCACCTGAAAATCTTATATAATTAATGTATTTTTCCATTTTTTCAATAACTTCTTCTGGCCTATATTCCTTACCACCTGTACTATCCCACATATCTCTATTATGACAATAAACACATCTTAGTGGACACCCCTGCATAAACACCACAAATCTAATACCAGGTCCATCTACCGTTCCAAATGATTCAAAGGAGTGAATTCTTCCTGTCTTACTCATATCTCTTACACCTCATATTTCTTTTCATGAATAGTTCTATATATAAATCACAATGTATATTTACCCTTCAAATTTAAAAACTACCCAATATCAATACTCCTTTATTGAAATTTTTCCTATAGAGCTATTCACTTTAACCTTGGTAGGATAATTATACTCCTTAAAATCATTTTCTTCTATAGCACCTACACTTTCAAATGATACTTTTGAATTTTTAGATACCAATAAGTCAATATTACCTGTGCCGGTATTAATAATATACTCACCACCTTCATCAAAATGTGATTTTATACTTATTGAACCAATATTTTTTACTATACTAGAGTTTTTGGATATTTTACCATCTGATATACTTACATTTCCTTGATTTCCTTTTATATTAATCGTTCCTATGAATTTATTTATTTCTATATCAGCCATATCGGTATCTGCATTTAATATTCCTTTTAAATCATCATGAAATTTAACTCGTCCTTTTTCTAAGTACAAATTTAAAATATCTATGTCTTTAGGTAAGTAAATTTTTAAATCTACCATTTTATTTATCATGCTTTCATTTTTTCCTGTATATTTTATATCAAGGTTAACTTTATCCTTTTCTTCAATTAATTCTATTTTAAAATCATCTAATTTTTCATCTAAATTATCATTTTGTGAAATTCCAATTATCTTTTTTTTTATTTCCAGTTTTATTGTTTTTTTATCCCAGTTAAAAAATTCAATGTTGCCAAAATCACAAGATATACTAATTTCGTTGTTTTCAGTACATTCAAAAATTTTTTCACTGTAGCAATTTACTTCTTTTTTAGGGCTAACTTCAATAATTGATGATGAACACCCACAAAGTATAAAAAAAATCATTACTAAAATTAAAATTTTCCAGCTCAAATCCACTCCTCCTGCCTCAATATCTATTATATTTTTAAAAATAAATACAAAAGTAAACTTATTAATAAATGGTAACATAAACTCAATGGTAATTACAATTATTTCCCAGAAACCTTCCTATCAAACAATTAACAATTGTTTTTATAAATTTTAAAAAAATAAAAAAATATTAGAATTAGTAACACTAAATCTAATATTTTATATGAAAAGTATTTTTTAAATGAGAAATCAATTTAAAAATTCTAATCCCCTTCTTCAATAACTTCTTCAGGAAATATCATTCCATATTGTTTTGCCCTTTCTACTATCTCTTCTTTAGTAATTTTATTATCCATTCCAGCAGAATATATAATTCCAATAAATGAACTTAATATTATTCCTATTCCGATGCCTAAAAGTATACTTTTTATGTGAAATTTCCTCAAATCTATAATCCCCCTTTTTTGTGCATAAATTCCTAAAATTTCCGTTTCACAGTTTACTTATTTATACCTAAAACAAGTTGTATTTCACCTTTTCCCATATTTAGCTTTTTAGCTATCTGAGTTTCATTAAGTCCACTTTGTGAAAGGCTTATAACTTCTTTGTACCTGTTATTTATGGAAATAATCTTTTTTTGGCTATTAATTTTATTAGAAAAAGATTTATTAAGGCTATCTTCAGAAAGCACATTTCTAAAAATGACATTTTCATCATCAATTAAAGGTTCTTTTGATTCTGTAAAATATGTCTTATCTACTTTATTGCTAATTCTTTCTTTCTCAATGATTTTAATTTCTTTATCTATTGCTGTTTTTATTTTTTTATCTATTACTGCTTTTATTTCCTTATCTACTATTTCTCTAATTTTTTCAGTTGTAATTGTTTTAATTTCTTTGTTTATTATTGTTTTTATTTCTTTATTTGTGATTTCCGTAGCTTTTTTATCTGTAATTTCTTTAGCTTTTTTAGTCATAATTGTTTTAATCTCTTTATCTATTATTTCTTTTATTCTTTTATCTGTTACTGTTTTATTTTTTTCATCTGCTTCTTTAATTGTATCCACAACTTCTTGTCTTTTTTTATCTATGTTAGATACCAAATAATCTGAAATATTATTCAACTCTTCTATCATTAGTTCTGCATCTGAAATTACTGACACCAACATTTCTTTTTTTTCTTGAAGTACTTCGTTATCATCTAATTGTTTCTTTTTGTCAAAAGCTATCCATACAAAAGAAATAGACATTAATAGTATTCCCACAAACATTATGCTTATGTGAAAATCTACCAAACCAGTCACCTCCAATTATAATCTAATATCAATTGTACTAGTGCTATTTTCAGAATCTTTCTTGTGTTTATATTTTCTGCCTGTACTCCTTTTATCTGAATTTTTCTTCTTTTTTTCTTTTTCCTTTTCTCTAATTGCAGCTTTTTGAGGACTTTCCTGTGAATGCACTAAATTAACAGAGTCCTCTGCTTTGTGCTGATTTGATATGTTTTGCTGTTGCTGAGCTGCAGCATTTTTGTGTTGATTATCATTTTGTATCTTTGATATTTCTGAAGTCTTTGGAATGAGAATTTGATAATCCACAGGTTTAATAGACATATTATCTCTCCTTAATTTTAATTGTCATAAGAACCTACTCTAATATCAGAACCCTCTCTATATAAAGTACAATATTGTAAATTGTCTTTTACATATAACATACTTGTACCTATTGAAACTTTAGTTCCAGGATAGATATAGCTATAAACCTTTATTTTCCCACTAGCTTCCTCTTGCAGTTTCATCTCTATATATGTTGTTTCTTCTTTTAACTGACCAATTTTATTTGTATAAAAAACCTTTGTTCGTACACTCTTAGCCAGTAATTCTTGTTTGTCAGAAGTCAATTTTCCCAACACTTGATATTTTTTTAATATTGTAATAGCTTGTTCTGTCTTTTTTAAATCTTCCTCTATTTTTTCAATTTCCTGTCTTAACTCTTTATATCGTTCCTTTAGTGAAGGGTCTATTCCCACTTCTATATCTGTAGGGGTAGACATATAGGAACCTATAACCTTTGCTGATATCTCTTTTCCTACTTTACATGTCCCACCTACTAACAATCCTTTTTTACCTGTTAATTCTAGTTTGTTTCCACATTTAATATTACTGTGCATTATTGCTTCCGCTTTTATATCTACTTTTGCGTCAATATTGCTATTTTCTATATATTTTGCAATTATATCTCCTCCGCTTTTTAAAACTCCTTTTCCAAGACCTTGCATTCCTCTTCTCAAAATTATGTCTCCCCCTGCTATAATTGTAGCACCTTCTACTACTCCTCCAACTTCTACATTTCCACCGGCTTGAATTATAAATCCTGAAAGTACATTCCCTCTTACAATAACATTACCTATAAAATTTATATTTCCTATTGAATTATCTACATCTGCAGGTACTTCATAATTTTGAAAAACATTAACCTTACCACTAATATAATTAATTTGTCCATTTATAGTTGATACAAGGTTTTGGCCATCTTCGCTTATGGCTGTGTTTTTCCCTTTTGGCAAAACAGCAGGTTTACCATCTTTAGCAGGTAACTCCTCACCTAATACAGATTGGCCTGGAGTGCCTTTTAAAGGTGGTTCTAGTGAGCATAAAACCTCACCTTCTTTTGCATTTTTTATAAGATCTAAATTTCTAAAATCAACTTTTCCGTCCTCTGTAATTGTAGGCTTTTTATCTTCCTTTAAGTTGAAATGAAACTTTACCCGTCCATTTTCACCATTTACAGGCAAAACTCCTTCTGCTACTAATATGTTTTCATTATATACAGGGTACTTAGATATGTTTTCTACCGTTTCCATGTCAATTCCATATTTTATTCCATGTTCTTTCATAATAGTTAGTATTTCTTCCATTTTAAGTGCCCTGCCCCCATCTGGAGGTATTAACATTATTGAAGCTTTCATTTTATCAGGTGTGATAAAAACCTTCACCGAAGCATCTGTTTTTAATTCTTCCTGCGCCTCAGCAATTTTTACGGTTTTTTTCTCTTGACTTAAAACAGCAAATTCTATTAAGTCTCTTCTAAAATCCTTTACTTTTTTAGTAGACAGTCTGTCTAAAATGTCATTAACATCAACTTTCTTCCCTTTGCCTATTGGAGGATAAACAGTCAAAAATACTCCATCTTCTTTATAGGTCAATTCAAAATAACCATCGTTGGGATGTGCACCATAAGGTTTATACATTTCACCTTCCTCCTTTCAATGTTGTCCTGTTCCATTGAAAGACCTTTTCATTACTCTTTTATTATTGTTAATTTTAACTAGTTAAAATACTTTTGTGACGCGTAAGTTTACCTCTTAATCTTAGAATTGCTTTGGTGTGTAACTGAGAAATTCGGGACTCCGATACTTTCATTATCGCACTAATTTCTTTTAATGTCAAATCATTAAAATAATACAAAGAAACAACCTTCTTCTCTTTTTCAGGTAACTTTTCTATCGCATCAGCCAACATCCTTTTAACTTCTGTTATTTCAATATACCCTTCAGGCCTTTCTTCTTTGTTTACATTAGAATTTATTGTTCCAACTTCATAATTTTGTTCTAAAAATTCTTCTAAAGATACCATAGATGATAAATTTACTTCATTTAGTAGTTTGTTTAAATCCTTAACTTCTATGCCAAGTTTTTTGGCTACTTCTTCATCTGTGGCAGAACGCCCTAGCATGTTCTCTAATTCCATATATACTCGTTCTAACTCTTTACTCTTTTGCCTTAATGATCTTGGAACCCAATCAAGTTCCCTTATACTGTCGATTATTGAACCTCTAATCCTTAAGGATGCGTATGTCTCAAATTTAACTCCTTTGGTAATGTCAAACTTGTCAATAGCATCAATAAGTCCAAATACTCCATATCCAATTAAATCATCATATTCAACATTAGAGCCAAAATATATGCTCAATCTTCCTGCAACATATTTAACTATATGAGCATACTCTAAAATTAGCTTATCTTTTATAGCTGGATCATTTGTTTCACTGTATTTTATCCATAATTCATTTCTCTTGTTATTAACGGTTGACATTTAAATCCCCCATTACTTTTATTTTCTATTATTAAGTTTCCTTAAAGTTGTCATTTTTATTAAATTTTACATAGAATACTTATTTGCTAAATTTTTCAACTTCCTTCTTGGTCTTCTTTGTTAAGTTTAATGGTATTTACTTTTAGAGGTTTAAACTCTTCGTCATATAACTCTTGGTCATCATTTTTTTCTACTTTTAAGTCAATTTTTCTTCCTTTTTCTTTATTGTCTTTATTCTCTTCTTTCAAAGCTTTTTCTTCCTTTAAACGTTCTTCTTCCTTCAAGCGCTCTTCTTCTTTTAAAGCTTCTTCTTTTTCTCTTAATTCCTCATTAATTTTAATTATAAATTTTTTTAGGTATAAACCTACCACAAAAAAGGCAACCATGCTTATTAACATTTTTATGTAAATGTCTCTATATTCTACTCCTGTTTTGTAACTAATCATACCCACTATGATTGTTGCAAAAACGCCCATAACAAACGGTATTTTGTGAATATTTCCCATTTCACTACCTCTCTTTTTATATTTCCTTAACTCCAAATCCTATGGTCTTTATACTAAGCATTCCTGTCTCTGAATCAAGTACAATAGTACGACCATGACTTCCTCCAGTATCCTCTGAAACAATTGGTATATTAAGCTCATTAAGCTTTTCTTTTGCTGCAATAACATTTCTGTGACCAATCCTCATTAAATCCAGACTTTGCCTAAATGCAAACATCTGTGCTCCACCTGCTAATTTTGCAATAATGTTCTCCCTTCGTCCACCTAATCTTTCCATTTCACTAATAAGAACAGTAATAGATGTATCAACAAACTTAGCAACGTTTTCTCTATTCTTTGCCTGACTGCTATCTGGAAGCATAGCATGTGCAAGTCCTATTACTTTAGTTTTTACATCATAAAGAGCAATCCCTACACAAGACCCTAATCCCAATGTAGTTAATTTTGCAGGATGTGAAGATGCGCTCAAATCTGCCATTCCGACCCTAATAATATTTTCCATTAGCTTATAACTCCTAATGCTTTTAATAGTACTTCGTAAGAATCTGTATCTGGGACAAGGAAAAAATCCCCTACTACCCTGGTGCTTCCTTCAAAAAATCCCGTTTCAATGTACAAAACCGAGTCTCCAATTGTTCCAAATTGTATTGCAGGAACACTCAATATTGCTCCAGCCATATCAATTGCAAGTTCAGGAACTGACGGCATTATGTTAAGCCCAGTCAAACCTGAAAGAGAGGATAAGTATGAACTTGCCAGTATATTCCCTATTTCCTGTAATGCAGAAAGCTCCATTTCCTCAAATTCCTTGCAATCTTCAAGACTTCTTCCCATTAATATATTTACCAAGGTACTGGCTGCATCACTTTTTAAAATAAACATAATGCTTCCTGTTATATCTCCTTCAACATTTAAAAGCAATCCCACTACAGGTATTTCCGCTCCTCCTAAAATTTCACTTACGTCTTTAAACTTCATCACTTTTACTTTAGGAACATCCATATCTACTTTTTTGTTTAATAATTTAGCTAAAGCTGTAACTGCATTACCTGCACCAATATTTCCTATTTCCCTTAAAACATCCATATGTGTATCATCTAGATTATTAAAATTAAGTTTCATCTTTTTCACTCCCAAATTCATCAACATCTA
>DUVG01000138.1 GCA_012841175.1 Clostridium sp. | reverse complement strand
AGTATTTTTCAGGCAACCACCCAGATTCAGGAACAGACCCTTACATTTATTCCTAAGATCTTAGCTGTTTTAGGTGGTATTGCAATATTTGGTTCATGGATGCTTAAAGTATTAACTGAGTTTACCCAAGGAATATACGGAAATTTAAATCAATTTATAAAGTAGAGATTTTATCCTTTATAAGAATATAAAGTATTTATAAAATTTACCCGGTGGGAAATTACAAAAAATGGGGGTCAAAAAATTGTTTATACCAGAAGGAATTTTACTAAATGGTATAGAAGTATTTTTGTTAGTCTTTGTTCGGATGACTGGACTTTTTGTGATAGCTCCTATTTTTGGGAGGAGAAATATTCCGGCTTATTTAAAAATAGGTTTTTCATTTATGTTAGCTCTAATGCTTGTTAGTTCTCTGCAAGTTGACAATGGGCTATACTATTCCAATATGTTAGAGTATATTCTTCTGGTATTAAAGGAATTTTTAGTAGGAATTACTTTAGGATATGTGTCATATGCAATATTTACTGCAATTCATTTAGCAGGCCAGCTTATTGATATGAAAGTAGGATTTGGAATTGTAAATGTTGTGGACCCATTAAGTAACATTCAAGTACCAATTACGTCAACTTTTTATTTTATATTTTGTATGTTAATCTTTCTTATTTGTAATGGACATCATATTTTAATTAGGGCACTTTTTTATAGCTACGATTTTGTTCCTTTAGGAAAGGCTTTATTTGATGGAGAAGTAGTTAATAATATTATAAGAGTTTTTGGAAACATTTTCATTATATCATTTAAAATTAGTGGCCCTGTTGTTGTGGCTATATTGATTTCAGATGTGGCCTTGGGCATTATTTCAAAAACTGTACCACAACTTAACGTCTTTATGGTAGGAATGCCTTTGAAAATTTTCTTAGGATTATCAGTTATGGTGTTGACTATGCCAATGTTTATATCGCTTTTAGAATACTTGATAAAAGGAATGGATAGAGAAATGTACAACTTTTTAGAAAGTATGGCTCCAAAATGAACAAAAGTTGGTATCTTACATCAAAATCAACTGAATTTAACGAAAAAACACCAACATTAATACCTGTAAATCTTCAGCTTTTTGCAGATAGTGGTGAAAAAACAGAAAAAGCCACTCCTAGAAAGCGAAAAAAAGCAAGAGAAGATGGGCAAGTGCTTCAAAGCAGGGAAATAACATCAGCCATAGTGTTGTTATGTATGTTCATCACCTTAAGAGTATTCGGAAGCTTCATATATGAGGGAATTTTAGAAGTATTTAAAATTTTCTTTACCCAATGGCAGGAAGTTGAAAGTATTTATTCTATAAAAGGAATGATTAAGTTATATTTACAGGTTGGTATAGCATTTTTGAAAATAATACTCCCAATATTTGCTGTAGCGCTAATTACAGGATTAATAATGGGATATTCCCAAGTAGGATTTTTATTTACAACAAAAACCCTGCAAATTAAACTAAATAGGCTTAATCCATTAAGTGGACTAAAAAGAATTTTTTCAGTAAGATCTTTGACAGAGTTAATAAAGGCAATTTTCAAAATAGTGGTTGTGGGTATGATTGGTTTTTCATACCTTAAAGGTGAAGTACCCAATATACTAAAAACCATGGATATGGATGTAGTGAGTATAGCAGCCTATATAGGAGTTACTGCTACAAATGTTGCAATAAGAATGTGTATAGCACTTCTTATATTAGGAGTTTTAGATTATGGATATCAATGGTGGGAATATGAAAAAAATCTTAGGATGACAAAACAAGAAATAAAAGAAGAGTATAAACAGACGGAGGGTAATCCTGAGATTAAGTCAAAAATAAAACAAAAGCAAAGACAAATATCTTTAAGAAGAATGATGGAGAGTGTACCCGAGGCAGATGTTGTTATAACAAACCCAACCCATTATGCAGTTGCTATAAAGTATGATATAAAAATTTCAGACGCCCCTGTTGTTTTAGCAAAAGGTCAGGATTACATGGCTTTGAGAATAAAAGAACAGGCGAAAGAAAATGGTATAGAAATTGTTGAAAACAAATCTTTGGCAAGAGCACTTTATAGTACTGTTGATATTGGAGAAAAAATACCTCCAGATCTTTACCAGGCTGTTGCCGAAGTATTAGCTTTTGTATATGGATTAAAAAATAGTACGAAAGGAGGGT
>DUVG01000137.1 GCA_012841175.1 Clostridium sp. | reverse complement strand
TTGTGCATGTCCTCCCTCTTTTTTACAAGCCTTAATAGCAGTTTCTATATTTCTAATATCATTTAGGGCATCAAAAATTCTTACTATATCAATTCCATTTGCTATTGCTTTTTGGACGAAATATTCAACAACATCATCTGCATAATGTTTATACCCTAAAAGATTTTGCCCTCTTAAAAGCATTTGAAGTTTTGTTTTTTTAACATGCTTTCTAATTGTCCTTAATCTTTCCCAAGGGTCTTCATTTAAAAATCTTAAGCAAGAATCAAATGTTGCTCCTCCCCATGCTTCCAGTGAATGATACCCTATATCGTCAAGTTTTTCTAATATAGGAGCCATTTCATCAATTTTCATACGCGTGGCAATTAGTGATTGATGGGCATCCCTTAAAACAGTTTCAGTTATTTTAGCCATTTATTTTACCTCCTTAATTATTTCTTACCCCATATTTAAGAGTCAAAACCAAGGAATAACAAAAATTAATTTAGGGTAATCAGTAAATCTCCTGAATCCACAGAGGCACCGCTAGATGTATCAACAGAAGCAACTGTACCGTCTTGGGGAGCTAAAATTTCGTTTTCCATTTTCATAGCTTCTAAAATTACAAGCACTTGTCCTTTTTTAACAGAATCTCCTGGTTTAACATTAACTGCAAGGATGGTTCCAGGCATTGGAGCCTCAACTTTAACTGAACCAGCACTGCCACCAGCACTTTTTTTCGGTGCAGCTGCTTTTGGCGCAGGAGTAGGAGCAGGTGCAGGTGCAGGAGTTGGGTTGCTCACTGTTACTGCTGGACTTGAAGTAACAACACTATCTTTTATTTCTTCAACCTCAACTTCATATTGGTTGCCATTAACTTTTATTAAAAACTTTTTCATGTTTATCCTCCTTAAAAATTTTAAACATAATGTTAAATTTCTCACATTTAAAGATAATTATAAAGGTATATTTCCATGTTTTTTTGCAGGTCTGTTTTCTCTTTTACCTGCAAGCATTTCTAATGCACTTATTATGCGAATCCTTGTAGAAGCTGGTTCAATAACATCATCAACATAGCCTCTTGCCGCTGCAATATATGGATTTGAAAACTTCTCTTTATATTCATTAATTAATTTGTTTCGAGTAGCAATAGGATCATTAGCATTTCCAATTTCTTTTCTAAAAATAATATTAGCAGCTCCATCAGGTCCCATTACTGCTATTTCGGCAGTAGGCCATGCAAAAACCATGTCTGCACCTAAGTGTTTGCTGTTCATTGCAATATAAGCGCCACCATAAGCCTTTCTAACAATTACATTTATTTTAGGTACTGTAGCCTCTGCAAAAGCATACAGTAATTTTGCCCCATGTCTAATAACTCCATTGTGTTCCTGATTAACACCTGGTAAGTATCCTGGTACATCTGTAAAACTAACTATAGGTATGTTAAAAGAATCACAAAATCTAATAAACCTTGCAGCCTTGTCAGATGAATTTACATCTAAAACTCCTGCTAAAAATTTTGGCTGATTTGCTACTATTCCTACTGTTTTGCCATTCATTTTTCCAAAACCAACGATAATATTTTTAGCAAAATGTTTTTGTACTTCAAAGAAATCCCCAGCATCAACTACAGAAGTAATTATTTCCATAGCATCATAAGGTTTATTTGAATCATTAGGGATTATGTCAGTAAGATTGTCAGCTATTCTATTTAAGTCATCATTGTTTTTTTCAAAAGGTACATCTGATAAATTATTATCTGGGAGAAAACTTACTAATTTTTTGATTTTTTCTATGCACTGGTCTTCATTTTCACTCATAAAGTGTGCAACACCACTTTTGGAATTGTGTGCATCTGCACCACCAAGCTCATTAAATGTTACATCTTCCCCTGTAACTGCTTTAATTACTTGAGGACCTGTTATAAACATTTGGCTTGTGTTTTCAACCATAAATACAAAGTCTGTAATAGCTGGAGAATAC
>DUVG01000136.1 GCA_012841175.1 Clostridium sp. | reverse complement strand
GGATTATCCAGAACAGCACAGACATATTTTATACGGTGCTTTAGTTGGAGGACCAGGAAGCAATGATTCATATGTTGACCATATTAATGATTTTCAAAGCAATGAAGTGGCAAACGACTACAATGCTGGTATAGTTGGGCTTCTTGCTAAAATGTACGAAAAGTATGGTGGAAATCCTATTTCTAACTTTAAAGCTATTGAAGAAGTGGGACAGGAATATGATGTTGAAGCAGCTATTGTAGCTTCAGGTATAGGATTTATTAATTTAAGAGTTACATTAATGAACAAAACAGCTTGGCCGCCAAGGGCTAGTGATAAATTATCTGCAAGATACTTTGTAGATATTTCTGAATCAATTAAAGCAGGTATTTCACCAGATGATATCAAAGTATCTACATCTACTACAGGTGCAAAGGTTTCAGGATTAAAACCATGGGACAAAGACAAAAGTATATACTATGTGGAAATTGATTTGACTGGTACAAATATATTCCCAGGCGGTATAAATGACTATAAAAGAGATGTATACTTTATTATACAAGCTCCTTATGGAGAAGGCAATTGGGATAACAGCAACGATTTTTCATATGAAGGTCTTGAAGGCGCTGGAATGAATGGTATAAGTACAGAATATGTACCTATGTATGATAATGGTGTGAGAATATATGGAATGGAGCCAGGAGGTTCACCAATACCAACACCAACACCTACACCAGAACCAGGTAATTTAATTAAACTTGGGGACTTAAATGATGATGGACGAATTAACTCTGTTGATTCATCATTATTGAGTAGATATATACTTGAAATTTTAAGATTTTCAGATTCAGAATCAGAAAGTTTATTTATTGCTGCAGCAGATATTAATAATGATGGAATTTTAAATACAATAGACTATACAGTACTAAAAAGATTTATTTTAGAAATTCCAGTAAATTATCCTATAGGTGAAATGGTTGAAAGATAAAGGATGATGTGATATTTAAAAAACTTCACCTTGTAAGAGGTGAAGTTTTTTAAATGATTTAGAAATGATATTAAAAAACCTAGCACTCTTACTTAATGAGTGCTAAAAAAAATCTTGAAAAATTTTAATTAAAAATGTAATATTATATAATGAAGAATATTAATGACGTTATTAACTTAGGAGGGGTACTATGAACAACGAAAAGGGGACTATATCAGTTAATACAGAAAATATTTTTCCAATAATAAAGAAATGGCTTTATTCTGAAAAAGATATTTTTCTTCGTGAACTTGTTTCTAATTCAAGTGATGCTATAAGTAAATTAAAAAAGTTATCCACTATTGGGGAAGCGGAAATTGAAAAGGATAAAAAATTTTTTATTAAAGTTATTGTTGATAAGGAGAATAAAACTCTTAAGATAGTTGACAACGGTATAGGAATGACTGATGAGGAAGTAAAAAAATATATTAACCAGATAGCCTTTTCAGGAGCTAAGGACTTTGTTGAAAAATACAAGGACAAGACTGATGAAGGTCAAATCATTGGACATTTTGGATTAGGCTTTTATTCTGCATTTATGGTTTCTGAAAAAGTTCAAATAGATACATTGTCTTATCAAAAAGGTGCAGAGGCTGTAAGATGGGTAAGTTCAACTGGAACTGAATATAAAATGGAAAAATCAGACAGAGACGAAGTAGGTACAACAATAACTCTGTTTATTGCAGAAGATAGTGTTGAATTTCTCGAAGTTTACAAAGTAAGGGAAGTTCTTAATAAGTATTTCTCCTTTCTTCAATTTGAAGTGTATCTTGAAGATGCAAATG
>DUVG01000135.1 GCA_012841175.1 Clostridium sp. | reverse complement strand
GTTTTATTTTAGGGCTTTATCACTTCTATTATATCATAAAAGTGAAGATTCTTGTACTTTTTATTGCCCAAAACTATTGAATTTTCAAGGTTCACAGCACATTTTTAATGTGCGAAAGTTGAGTTAATTATTATTTTTCCAATAAAACCTATAGATATTCGCCTAAAACATATTCTAACAAAAACACTATCCATTTTATATATTTGTCTGACTATCTAAATATCCCTGAAGAATATATACAGCTGCAATTTGATCCACTAGCTTTTTTTTATTATTTTTTTTAACTCCCATTTCTCGCATAGTTCTATTAGCAGCTACTGTTGTCAGTCTTTCATCCCACAAAATCACTTCTATATCATCAATTGTTTTTTTTAGAAGCTCAGCAAACTCTATACTCTTCTCACCCCTAGGTCCTACTGTCCCATTCATATTTTTAGGAAACCCAACAACAATCTTCTTTACTTTATATTCTTCAACAAGCTGTGAAATCCTTTTTAACGGTTCTCTAATACTTTGATTCCATTTAATAGTTTCAATGCCCTGTGCTGTGTACATAAGGGCATCACTAATTGCAATTCCTATTCTGCTATCACCATAATCAATTCCCATTATTCTCATGTTTTACTCCTCCACTGCCCTTTTTAACACACTTTAATAGCAAATTCAGGACAAACACTAGCACAATAACTGCATAAAACACATTTTTCCTCATGTACTTTAGTTTTCCCATTATCTAAATAAAGTGCTCCTTGTTTGCACCTTTTGACACATTTACCGCAACCAGTACACCACCAGTCAATATGAAGATGTCTTTGTTTTTTTTGAAGAGATTTTTTCACATGTTCTGGTGTTTTTTCGTTATTAAATATACATGTATTCATGATAACTTCATCAACAGACTGCATGCCCAGTGCTATAGAATGTATATAAGGCAGGTCCAGTACAAATTTTATAGCATCTTCATAGAAGCTAATTAGATTTCCTCCACCTAAAGGCTTCATGCTGTAAATCCCCTTACCCTTGTTAAATGCCTTTTCTACAGCTTTAAGCATTTCATCAATGGTGCCATCTCCAATTCCTATACCAGTTTTATTTACAATTGGATGAATTACCTCTATTTCAGGCATATCACAACAGGCTTCCACCACTTCTACATTATGGGTGGATACCCCAACAGCTTTTATTATTCCTTTTTCTTTCATGGAAAGATAGTACTCTAATGCCTCTCTATGCCCTTTTAAGGTAAGTCTGCTCTCCTGTTCATGAAGTAAAAATATGTCTATTACATCAATATCCATTTCTCTTCGAGCTTTTTCCACACTAGCTCTTGCAGACTCTTGTGAATATGCATAGGACTTAGTTGCTATCACAATATCTTTATTTGATTTTTTAAGGGCTTCTCTTATATGGGGATATGTGCCATAAAGCTCAGCAGTATCTATAAAATTCACGCCAAGCTCAATTGCTTTTAATATGATTTGGGCACCTTGATAGGAAGGAAGGTTAGCCTGCAGTGGTCCTATAATTAATCCACCAAAACAAAGTTTAGAAACATTTATTCCTGTATTACCTAAATTAACATATTGCAAAAATCACACCAGCCTAATAAATTTATAAGTTGCATAAAGTTGCACAAAAAAATAAAGGAACTGACAAAAGCTCCACATTACTCTTTGGAGTTTTTGTCAATAGATTCTTCTAAGTAAAATCTCAAAATTTCTTCTAATATTTCATCTCTTTCTAGTCTTCTAATAATACTTCTAGCTTCTAGATGGTTAGTTATGTAGGTTGGATCTCCCGATAGAATATAACCTACAATCTGATTAATAGGATTATACCCCTTCTCTTTTAATGCCTTATACACAGAAAAAAGAAGTTCCCTAGCCTCATTGTATTTTTCTTTGTCCACATTAAACATCATAGTCTCACTATTTGTCACAATTAATCACTCTCCTGTCCCAATGTAAGGGACCTTAACGACAAAGCGTCAAATTGTTAAAGTAATAACCCCTCATATATATAGTAATACAATAGGATAAATTATGCAATACATAATATTATTAATTAAACAGCTTTAGCTTTGTTATATTCTCTCTGTCTTAATTAATCCTTGTCTAATACCTTTCCCATAATAAAATCATCAACAGTCTTTTCAAGGGAAACATTCACAATATTGCCTTTTAATTTTTCGTCTCCTTCACATATTACTTTGATATAATTTGGCGTAAATCCTTCAAAATATCCCTTCTTTTCATTTGCCTCCTGCTCAATTAGAACTGGCATTACTCTTCCTATAAATTTTTTATTAAACTCCATTGTTTTCCTCTTTGAAAGCTCAATTAATATATTGCTCCTTCTCTCTTTTTCAGATGACAAAATTTGTCCCTCAAAAGATGCAGCTGGCGTTCCTTTTCTTGGTGAATATTTAAATACATGCATACTTGAAAATGAAATCTCATCTAAAAAATCATATGTATTTTGAAACTCTTTTTCAGTCTCCCCTGGAAAGCCAACCATAACATCTGTAGATACTGCTACATCTTCAATTTCTTTTCTTAAATTGTAGATGGAATTTTTATAATCTAAAGTGGTGTATTTTCTGTTCATTCTCTTTAATGTTTCGTCACACCCACTTTGAAGAGATATATGGTAGTGAGGACACATTTTCTTAAGATTTTTAACGATTTTTATAAAATCTTCAGATATTAAGTTAGGTTCAATAGAACCAAGTCTTATTCTTTCAATACCATCCACTTCATGTACCTTTTTTATCAATTCAATTAATGATGTTGTCTTTGTATCCTTTCCATAGGAACCAATGTGTATTCCTGTCAGCACTATTTCCCTGTAACCAGAGTCCACAAGCTTCTTAACCTCTTGTATAACATTTTCCTCACTTCTGCTTCTAATAGGCCCTCTAGCATAAGGTATAATACAATAGGAACAAAACTGATTGCAGCCTTCCTGTATTTTAATAATCGCTCTAGCCCGTTCTTTATATATGCCTAATCCCAATTCCTCAAAGGTTCTCTGTTCCATTATATTTCCAACTACATTCATTTTCGCCTTTTTGTTTTCAATCTCATTTATGTATTGGATTATTTTGGATCTCTCTTTTGTACCCACAACTAAATTTACACCTTCTATTTTGCTTACTTCTTCTGAAGCAGTCTGTGCATAACATCCAGCCACCACCACTATTGAATCATTATTTAGTTTTTTAGCTCGCCTTATCATCTGCCTTGATTTTCTATCACTAAGGTTGGTAACTGTACAGGTGTTTATTAAATATATATCCGCTATTTCACTAAAATCCACTATCTTATATCCTGCATCTTTAAAGATATTGGCAAGCGCTTGAGTTTCATATTGATTTACTTTGCATCCAAGGGTATAAAACGCAACTGTTTTCATTATTCTTCCTCTCTTTTTTAAAAGCTTTATCTTTTATTTTTCACAATTTATTTTATTATAACAATTATAACACTGTTTTTTTGCAACTCATATAAAAAACTTAAGAAAATTTTAGCAAGTTCCCAATTGACTTGCAACCCTAAACAGGATAATATATTAAATAGAATATAATAAAGGAGGAGTTTATTATGAAATCATTTAATATCAACTTAAAATCCATTACTGACGTTAAGGATTTTGTTAACATAGTCAATAAATATGATTTCGATATTGATTTAACTTCAGGCAGATATGTTGTGGATGCAAAATCAATCATGGGAATTTTCAGCTTAGACTTAAGCAAACCAATTAGGGTAGACGTTCACGCTAACTCTTGCGAAGAATTTGAAAATGATATCAAAGGTTTTCTGTGATAAGACATAATAGGGAGAGGTAAATTTACCTCTCCTTTTATAGTTTTAACATTTTATAAAAGTTTTTCTAGCTCATATTCATTAAAAACTTCTATGCCATTTTCTTTTAAAAGCTCAGTTGTTACACCACTTCCATCTATAAGTTTTCCTGAAAAAGACCCGTCATATATTTTATAAACACCACAAGAAGGACTTTTTTCTTTTAAAATAACCTTTTTGACTTTCATTAAATTTGCAATTTTTAAAACTTGGCACGCTCCATTTTTAAAGTGTTTTGTAATATCCTCTCCACTTTCCCTAACTACTCTGATGATGCCTTTTGCCAAGTCCTCACATACTATTTCTGCCTTAGGCCTTGGAGTGGAAAAACCACCTAACTGTTCAGGACAAACTGGAATAAACTGATATTTATCACTAAGCTTTATAAGCATGTCATTTAAGTTGTTTTTCCCATTATACTTACAGTCTACACCTAATAAACATGCACTTACTAAAAAAACATTAGTTGGCTCTTTTTTTCTTTTTCTTTTTTGCACCCTTAACATGACGCAGCACCTTCTCGTCCATCTTTTTACGTTTGCGTTTTGGACTTTTACTATCAACTGACTTTTCTTTGGTATTTTCTTTGGTATTTTCTTTGGTATCTTCCACAATGACAAATTCAATTTGTTTTGCAGCAATATCTGCTTTAATTAGCATAACTTTTACAACATTGCCTATGCGATAAATTTTTCTTGTTCTCTCTCCAATAAGGCAATACTGCTTTTCATTATATACATAGTAATCATCTTCCATACTGCTCATTCTAACAAGACCTTCTACTGTATTACCTAGTTCAACAAACATTCCAAAGGAAGTAACACTAGAAATAATAGCTTCAAAGACATCCCCTTCATGTTTTTTCATATACTCTACTTTTTTAAGGTCTTCTGTCTCTCTTTCTGCTTCTTCTGCTATTCGCTCTCTTTCTGAACAAACCCTTGCAATATCAGGAAGCTTTTCTCTTAATATGTCTTCTCTTTTACCGTTTATTTTGCCTTTTAAAAACTCTTTTATAATCCTATGGATAATCAAGTCAGAATATCTTCTAATGGGTGCTGTAAAGTGAGAATAATACTTTGCAGCCAACCCAAAATGACCATGATTAATATGACTATATTTTGCCTTTTGCATTGACCTTAACATAACAGTGCTTATTATAGTTTCTTCTTTAGTTTCCCTTACTTTTTCTAAAAGCTCTTGAAAAGCCTTTGGATGAATTTTATTAAGACCCTTTACTGTATATCCTAAATTGTAGGCAAACTCTGCAAAGGATTCAATTTTCTCCCGGTCAGGTTCTTCATGAATTCTATAAAGAAAAGGCGTGTTTGTCCAGAAAAAATGTTCTGAAACAGTTTCATTACATAAAATCATAAATTCTTCAATAATGCTATTTGCAATGGTTATTTCCCGCTTTTTAATTTCTATAGGTATACCCTTTTCATCGAGAACTATTTTAGCTTCATCAAAATTAAAATCTATAGCCCCTCTTTTTATTCTCTTTTCTTTAAGTATCTTCGCAAGCTCTTCCATTGCATAAAAATCTTCTAATAAGTATTTGTATTTTTCTTTTAAACTCTCATCATCTTCAACAAGAATTTTGTATACATCAGTATATGTCATTCTCTCACTTGACTTTATAACACTCTCAAAAATATCATGTTCTATAACTGTCCCCTCAGGGGTAATTTTCATCATCACTGACAGGGCAAGTCTATCTTCTTTTGGTTTTAAACTACATATACCATTTGATAGAGCTGGGGGTAGCATAGGTAGTACCCTATCAACTAAATAAACGCTATTTCCCCTTTTTAAAGCTTCCTTGTCAAGGGGTGAGTTTTCTTTTACATAATAACTTACATCTGCAATATGAACTCCTAACATATAATCCCCATTTGAAAGCTTCTCTATGGAAACAGCATCATCAAAGTCTTTAGCATCTTCACCATCTATAGTAATCATTCTTAAATCTCTTATATCTCGTCTGCCTTTTCTCATCTCATCTGTAACAGTCTGACTTGTAGATTCGGCTTCTTCTACAACTTCACTTGGAAATTCTTCTTTTAAATTGTATGTCTTAATAATGGATAGAATATCCGTTCCAGGCTGATTTTTGTCCCCAATTATTTCCATTATAGTCCCTTCTGCATTTCTTCTCTTTTGGGGCCATACTAGTATTTTAGCCTCTACCTTTTGTCCTGATACAGCACCATTTATCTCATCTTTTGGTATAAATATGTCACCAGAAATCCTTCTGTCATCAGGGATTACAAAGCCGAAATGCTTACTGCTTTCAAATGTACCTACAACAGTCTCATTTGCTCTTTTTACAATTTTAATTACTTCCCCTTCTGACCTTTTGCCTCCTATAGCCTTTTTGTTAATTCTCACTATAACTCTGTCATTGTGCATTGCACCATTTATGCTGTCAGAAGGAATAAAAATATCATTTTCATCATTGTCAGTAATTACAAAACCATAGCCTCTTTCATTTCCTCGAAAGATACCAGAACTAAGATTCATTCTTTCAGGAACCCCATATCTATCTTTTTTGGTTTTGAAAACTATTCCTTCCGACTCAAGTTCTTTTAAAACTTCTGCAAATTTTTCAGTATCCTCTTCTGGTACATCAAGAACTGCAAGAAGTTCATTAAATAAAAGGGGCTTATACGCATCTTCCCTCATAAAGGCAACTATTTTTCTTTTTCTATCCGTTATAAAAGTATCTGTCATAAAAACCTTAGCTGTCTTAAAAATAAAACAGCATTACCCTCCTTTTTTTTGTAGGACTACAAAAGTGCACAGCACACTTTTTTCATGCTATTTTATTATTAACCAAAGTCTTGCTATTCATTCTTAAAGTCCTAGTTCATCTGAAATTTTTTTCATTGCATTTAAAGATATTTCAATAAATTTCTCTAATGAAATACCTAATTCTTCACATGCTTTAATCTGTTCTCTGTTTGCTCCTTTAGCAAACCCCTTTTCATTCATCCTTTTTAACACAAATTCCACTGTTACATCTTCTAGCTTCTTAGAAGGAAGTATTAACGCTGACGCAGTTATTAATCCTGAAACAGGATCGGCAGAATATAATGCCTTGTCCATTTTTCTCTTTCTTTCAATTCCGTGTACTTCATTATGTGCTTTAACTGCATAAATAATAGAACTTTCTATATCAAGTGTTTCTAGTATTTCTGCTCCAACAATGCTATGTTTTGAAGGATCATCAGCTGTCTTGTCATAGTCAATATCATGTAAAAGTCCAGCTAGTCCCCACTTATCTATGTCTTCTTTAAAATACAGAGCTAAATCCTTCATTATTGCCTCAACTGCTAAAGAATGCTTTATCAAATTTTCACTTTTTAATCTACCTTTCAATTCTTTAAGCGCTTGTTCTCTTTCCATTGAAACTTATACCTCCATTTTTTATTCAATGATATTGCAACGAAATCATATTATCTATACACTATCTATTATAAGTATTCGACTGGCTCTCTTTGTTTATTGTCCGTTAAATGACTTACTTTTCATATTACTAAAATAATATAAGAAACACAATATTATTAAAAAAAACTGTGGAAAGCCACAGCCTTTTTTACTTAGAGTTCATTATAAGTTGTAACACTACACAAGTAATTAAAAATCCTATGGCTGCAACTGCTGTATACTTGCTAAGCAGTGCGTCAATAGTTCTTCCCTTGTTTTTACCAAAAAACGTTTCTGCACCGCCTGCTATAGAGCCTGACAGCCCTGCTTGTTTACCTGATTGCAACAATACAATAACTATAATTGATATTGAAAACAATATGTGTAAAATAGAAACTGCTATTTGCATTCTTAAGGACACCTCCTAAAAAATTAACAATAATTATGATATCATATAACAAGCATAAATACAAGCCGTAAAACGTTTTTTACAAAATATTTTTTTAACAAAGTCCAACATTCTAACGCTAAACCATAGGAATATGAGACTTTAAATTACTTGTATTTTTTTATATTACTTGTTTTTTAAATTAAACCATGCATTAAGTCCTGGATACTGAGATACTTCTCCAAGTTCTTCTTCAATTCTAAGTAATTGATTGTATTTTGCAACTCTATCACTTCTTGAAGGTGCACCTGTTTTAATTTGTCCTGCATTAACTGCAACGGCAATATCAGCTATAGTTGCATCTTCTGTTTCTCCTGATCTATGTGAAACAACAGCAGTGTATCCTGCACGGTTTGCCATTTCTATTGCGTCTAATGTTTCTGTAAGTGTTCCTATTTGATTTACTTTTATAAGTATGGAGTTTGCAACTTCTATGTCTATTCCCTTTTTAAGTCTTTCAGTGTTAGTTACAAAAAGGTCATCTCCCACAAGTTGAACTTTATCTCCAATTCTTTCAGTTAATAATTTCCAACCTTCCCAATCCTCTTCATCTAAACCATCTTCTAAAGATATAATTGGATATTTTTCTACTAATTCAGCCCAGAAATCCACCATTTCATCTCTAGTTTTTCTTATACCTGTCTTCCAGAAGAAATAAGTTCCGTCTTCTTGATACATTTCTGTTGCAGCTGCGTCTATTGCAATTCTAAAGTCATCCCCTGGCTTGTACCCTGCTTTTTCAACTGCCTCTAATATAACTTGAATAG
>DUVG01000134.1 GCA_012841175.1 Clostridium sp. | reverse complement strand
ACAACAATATTACATCAAGATGTATTTGTACAAGGAGGGTAATATGCAAAATTTCTACCAGATATTTGGTTTAAATCCCGAGATGGGTTTTAAAGAGCTTAAAAAGGAACTCGAAAAAGTACATTCTGACGCCCTTAGAAAACTCAACAATTCCTTTGGTGATGCTGAAAGGGAATATAAGGCAAGAAAGAAAGTTGAGCTTGTTGAAGAAGCTTTAAAAGTCTTCGAAAGTGAAGCCTCTAAGCAGGAATACGATTTAGAGATCAATAGCAACAATAAACGTATTGGATTGTTGATGAATGATTTCCCAATAGAAGCTACTGAAAAAGAGATAAACCTTGAAGGAGAAATGAAATCAAATACTGATATTAGTGCAAATGAGGAAGAAAAGATACTTAATATTTTGAAAAAGAATCAAGAAAGAACACCGAATGAACCTTTTGACAGGAAACGCGCTGGAAAAAGCAAGTCAGCAAACCTTGTACTGCGTGCACAGCAGAGTTGGGATGCAAATAAGATGGATGAGGCGTTGGAATATCTAAAACTTGCACTCGAAGAGGATGCTGAGTTTGTACCAGCATGGTATCAAATGTTTTTATATCAGCTTGAAAAGTCCTTTAGAGAGCGTTGGGTGTTAAGGGGTGAACGCAACCCCGATAGCTACTACTTTTTATTTACATTCTCTGCATTTGATGATTACGAGGCCGCGGGAAAGGAAATTTCCAAGGAAGTTCGAGATGGAATTAGTAATTTAGTTAGGATAGCGGGAATAAGAATGGACTTTAAAGAAAAAAAAATCAGAGAACTAAAAAAAGATGAGTTTATGAAGGATAATATTCATCGTTCTCTAAAATGGCTTAAAGACGAAGGTCCATTAAAGCTTATTAACTCTATAAGAGATTATTATTTGAAAAAGATTGAAGGTGCTGATTTATCGTTCTATTTTGATAATTCAACGCTTAATAATGAAGCTAAAGTAGCCTATAATAATGTAATACAGTATAGTGACCAAAAAACAAGGGTTGATTTTTATAACTACGTACATAGTACTTTGAAATTAAGATACATTATGGATTTAAGGATAAGGGCATATGTAGAATTGTACGAAGGTAAAGAAATTTCTTTAGGGAAGGTTTTTGAAGTTGAAGAAGATACACTTTTAGAAAGAATAAGAAAAGTAACTGACGCTTATATGAATGAATTATATACATATATGGAAGTACTAAATACTGAGCAAAAAATAAGTATTAGTAAAATAATAAAACCAATAAATATGCCCTTAATAATCTTGATTGTTTTCTTGCAAAATATCTTTATACTAACTAACTATGAAACCGAGTATGCAATATTTAATATTATTACATTTCCTATATATCAATTATCTAAATTGCAAGGTTTAAACATTATATTTGAAGCACTTAGCAATATAAGTAAAAGGATTTCCTTTTTATACTTCCTATTAATATACGGTTTTTATGCTTTAAATACCTATTTGTTTTCAAAGAGGCAAAACAAAATCATGCTTCTTATTCTTGGGGGATTAGCGCTAATTCCGCTTATATCAATTGGTTTGTATGGATGGGAAAACAGAATGAATGATGGCTTGTTCACTTTTTTGTTTAGAGAATTTGTTGCTTATGCAGGAATACCATTATGGATTGCATATATTGTGCAATTAACTAAAAAAATAAGAAAAATTAAACCAGAATATCGTATTATAATTGACTCCTGTTTACGACCATATTTAGTACGTAGCTGGCAACTAAAGATGCATAAAGTTGCAATAATGAATCAGAAGTATGGAATACTCTGGAGTAATAAGACCAAGTGACTGTAATAATATTGTTGAACCGATCTTTGCTTCAGTGGAGGATTCAATCCCCCACTGAAGGTAGCATTCTATAAAAAAAATTCTCAAGAAGAATCAAAGTAAGCGTCAAATAGAAACTCACATAGGAAAATAGTAGCAAATAAAGTACAATCACTATGAATACAGTT
>DUVG01000133.1 GCA_012841175.1 Clostridium sp. | reverse complement strand
TTATTTACACTGTTTACTTTTCAAAGTCCAACCCACTTATTTCTCTTAAGTGAGGCGCTTCTCAAAAGCGACTTTTATATGTTACCACATGTTTTTTTCTTTGTCAACACTTTTTTTATTTTTTTTATTTATTTTGCATTTCCTACGATGTCTCATGTTGACAGCGATTAGATTATAACATCATAAATAAATAAAAGTCAATAGTTTTTTTAAATTTTTTAGTGGTTTTTGTTGGATATCCACTTATCCTTATTGAAATACCTATTTTAATTATATTTTTAACTGCAATATATTTTTTAGTTTCTCCAAATCTTCATAATAAATGCCTTTAAGTTTTCTATTATAAATAATACTTGCTGGATGATAAAGAGGGAACAAATTATATTTTAATTCTCCTATTACCACCTCTTTAATACTACCATGAACATCTCCTATTTTAATTTTCATATCCCTTGACACTGCTTTTAGTGGAACATTTCCTAATGAAACAATAATTTTAGGATTAATAATATTTATTTCTTTTAATAAGTATTCTATGTTATCTTCAATATCCTTATTAGTAGATGGCCTATTAGACACTCTGCCTGTCTGCTCATTTAGTTTTGATAATCTATATTTTATTACATTTGTTATGTATATATTCCTTCTATCAATATCTAGTATGTGTAAAAACTCACTTAAGTTCTTTCCCGCCACACCTACAAATGGCTTTTTTTTAAGCACCTCGTCTTTTCCAGGTGCTTCACCTACTAATAGAAGGTCAGAATCAATATTGCCATCTCCTAAAACAATTTCTCTATCACTAAATACTTTAGTATATTCACTATATAAATTATTTAATTTCTCTAACTTTGACATATGGTATCCAACCTTTGTTTGACTTTTTTAAAATCTTCCCACATTAAAACTTTCTTAGACTCATCTCTCAAAAGAGCCGCCGGATGAAAAACAGGCATAATCCAATATCCTTTTCTTTCAATCCAACAACCTCTGATTTTTGATATTTTAGCATCTTTATCTATGATATATCTCATAGCAGTAGCACCTAAGCAAACTATTATTTTAGGTCTTATCAAAAAAACCTGATTTCTTAAGTAAGGTAAACATGTCTGTGCTTCTTCGTCATTAGGAACTCTATTCCCCGGAGGCCTGCACTTTACTATGTTTGTAATGTAGTATTGATGTTCTTTAATTCTAAATGCTTCTAGCAACAAGTCCAGTAATTTGCCTGCACGCCCTACAAATGGCCGTCCCTGAATATCCTCTTGCTCTCCCGGACCTTCACCAACAAGCATTAAAGGGGCATTTCTGTTTCCCCTTTCTATCACTACATTTTTTCTCATATCACTTAGATGGCACTTTTTACAGTTATTACATTCTCTTATTAATTGTTCCCAATCATACATAATCATTAAACCCCTGTCGCATCTGGTCCCCAAATAAATTTGTGCAGTTGCAATTGAAATCGGACATTCAATCTATCATCAAGTATCCATTTCACCATTTCAGAACAGTTAATTTTATTATAAACAGGTGAAAAGGTTATTGTGCCTTTTTTATAATATCTTGAAATAATGTTTTTAGACCATTCATAATCTGTTCTGTCCCCAATTACAAATTTTATTTCATCCTGTTCTTCTAGAAGTTCAAGATTTTCCAGAACCATTTCTTCGCTGCAGCCTGAAGAAGGAGTTTTAATATCCATTACAAAGGAGTGTTTTCTATTTGAAAGACCTAAACTGTTAAGTTTAATAGAACCATTTGTTTCAATGGTAACCGTAAAGCCATCTAATATTTTTAAAAGCTTCTTTATATCTTTTTGCAAAAGGGGTTCTCCTCCTGTTAAACAAACTCTATTATAATGAAGCTTTTTTATTTCTTCTAATATCTCCTCGGGGGACATCTCTATTCCTTCATTATAGGAATATGTTGTATCACAGTAACTGCATCTTAAATTACATCCTGTAAATCTAACAAAAATTGTCGGAAAACCAGAGGAAAAACTCTCCCCTTGAATACTCAAAAAAATTTCATTTACTTTCACATTCCCCACTCCCACTATTCCATATCTTTTTTATCAATCGTTATAAAGGATGTAGGTGTCTCCCATAAAACAAGTTTTTCAAGGCTAAGCTCTAAATCTGATATTTTTTTTAAAATTTCATCCCATAACCAAAGTCCAAGCATTTCACAAGTTGGATTAAAATCAAACAACTCATTTAGATATTTGTGGTCTATCTTTGAAAGAACTTCATTTTCTATAATGTCATCCAAATCATGAAAATCAATTACAAATCCTTTCTCGTCAGGCACTCCTTTTAAGGTGACTTCCAATTTATAAGTATGACCATGAATATTTCTACACTTCCCTTGATAGTCATATAAATGATGGGCACTATCAAAGGTAAATACTTTACTAATGCCAACCTTACCAATTTTCATAAACATATTCCTTTCAAACCTGTTAATCTATTATCAATAATCTTTTTTAACATATTCCACAGGGTCTACAATTCCTGCTTCTTTAAATCCCTTTAGTCTTAGAGTACAACTATCGCAAACTCCGCAAGCCTTATCTCCACCTCTATAACAACTAGTTGTTAAATGAAGTGGTGCATTATTTTCACAAGCTAGTTTTATTATTTCTGCCTTTGAAAGGTGCATTAAAGGAGCAAGAATTTTTATAGGTCTTCCATTTATTCCACCCTTTGTTCCAACCTTTACCACCTTTTGAAAAGCTTCAATAAATTCTGGCCTGCAATCAGGATATCCACTGTAATCCACAGCATTAACACCTATGTAAATAGCATCTGCCCCTATAACTTCAGCATAGCCCACTGCATAACTTAAAAAAATAATATTTCTAGCTGGAACATAGGTTACAGGAATATTAGGCAATCCCTGATAATCAGGAACCTCTATATCCTCATTTGTCAATGCACTTCCTCCCACATTTCCAGTCTTTATAATTTTGTGTTCTTTTATAGAATAATATTTTATTATATTCTTAGTGCATAAAATTTCTTTGTCATGTTTTTGACCATAATCAAAAGATAGAGTATATACATCATAACCTTCTTTTATTGCTATGGATAAACATGTTGTACTATCTAATCCACCAGAAAGCAATACTACAGCTCTACTCATATAATTCTCCCACCTATATTTATTTTTTATGTAAAATAGCAAGCAACTTGTTTTTCATTTAAACTATATTAACTATTTCAAAGCTATTTATATAACTTTTTGCAAAATTTCGTTTTAAGTATATCATATCAAAATAATAGCTGCAATTAAAGGAATATTTCTAAATCTTGTCTTTAAAGTAGTGATAACAACAACCTATGGCTCCATTTAATTGAGGATGCAACGGAACAATCACCTCTTTAAAGTCAAGTTCTGATTTTATATACTCAACAAAAGCCTGATTTTTTGCAACCCCCCCTGTTAAAACAAGGCAATCTTCAGGAAACCTTTCTATTAAAGGGCTTATCCTTTTAAAAAGAGAATAGTTGACACCTGCTGCTAATTCTTCTAAAGAACAACCCTCTGAAATTTTTCCTATTAGCTCAGATTCTCCAAAAACAGCACATGTTGAATTTAATTGAACTGGATTTTTATAATGTTTCACCAGTTCTTCTATGCTTATTTCCATAACAGCAGCCATGTTTTCTAGATATCTTCCACAGGAAGCAGCACACTTGTCATTTAACATCATGTCAACCATCCTGCCACCTTTTACAGATATAACTTTACTATCCTGACCGCCTATATCTAGCAATGTAAAATTTTCAAGTTTGGTCTGCCACATAGCACCATAGGCATGAGCTTTTAACTCTAAAATAATTTCAGCATTTTCTACATTAACATTGTTTCTTCCATATCCAGTACTAATGATTTTTTCAAATTCACCTAAGTTAAGCTTATCAAAGTCTATGGAAACTTTACCCTCTGTGACAGAGCAATAGTTTCGATAAAAAAAAGATGTATTAAATACTCTTTTTTCAACAAGATTATCTTTCTCAAAAACTACAATTTTAACAGATCTACTGCCTAAATCTATTCCTATAATTCTCATTTCCTCACCTTTTATAACAATTTCTTCGTATAGGGTTATAAGCCCATTTCAAAAATAATTTTGGTGTCCATCTTTTTAACTAATCATATCTATAAATGATTCTAGTCTAAGTTTTGTTCTAGAATCTAAATTCCCAGGCCTGTCACCTTCTAGTGTCAATACTGGCACATCTAAATGTTTTCTTATCACAATATCTTCTATGCCTCTAAAACAAAAGGCCTGTGTGTAATGTATAACTCCATCTATCTTTCTTTTTTTAATTTGTTCTTTTATGTCTTCAAGCCTTACATAAACATCATAAGGATAAGTGAAAATCCTATAAGTTTCAACAATATCATCTAAACCTATAGAATCTGCCATTGTAAATTGCCTTTGAACTTCATTATACACTACTCTTCCATTTAATGTTTCCACAAAATCATATAAATCAAAAATTATTGGAGGAACTCCAATATAAGCTAGTCTCACCTTTTCATTGAATTCATCTCTTTTTTCAATTTCTTGTATCTTCTCATCTAACTGAGATTCAAATACCGTATAATCACCATTAAAATCACTGCTTGAAACCTGCCATATATGGTTTTCTACACCTGTTGCCTTATTGTGCTTCCATGTTAACTCGTCTAAATAAACAAGCTTTTTTCTTATATTATCTAGCTTTCTTTTTATTTGTATACACTGTTTCAAATCTACATTGAAAAATTTACACAAATTCAATATTTCAGCTTTCAATAAATCATAAACCCTAGAATTTGGATAAGAGAAAGGAATGCTTTCCACCCCATTTAATTGAAGTACTTCTCTAAATGCCCTGGTATTAGAGCAATCCCCCTCAACAACACCTATTATCACATCTAAGTCGATCTTTTCCATTATACATGAGTACATTCCTTTTATCCATGCACATGAGTTTCTTGGAAAACCAACTTTTTCAGAATACTCAATAAGTTTTTCAGGATTATTTTCATTTACAAAAATATTATTTATATCTACTGGTTTACACCCTGCAGCATACACCACTTCCACAGGTATACTTGTTGTAAAACCTACTTTTTTCAAAACAACACTCCCCTTCTAATATGCCAATTACTTTATCTTTTTAAACACCTATAATTCTTGCAAATAAATTGCTTCTTCTATTCCCAATGTCTTCAGGAATAACACTGGCTCTTTTTATAGAGTATGGATTGAAGCTTGAGGTTATAATTTGACCACTTTCATCCATTTCCAATACGGCATGATGAAGAAATTTATCACGTATATAATACCTCATGTCAATAAATAGATATCGGGTTATCCCATCTATCACCTCTCTGTCAACATGAAATATAGGTGTAAATTCGGCAAAAAACTTGCCTACATTAGAATCCGAAACCTTTTTTAAAACTTCGTCTTGAATTTTGTGCAGTTCTTTTATGATTCTTACATTTTTTCTAAAAATGTCTTTTTCACCAACTATAGTAAGTGCATTTTCTTCAAGTATAAAATGCCACCTAAACAATCTGGTCATCGAAGGTAATAAAGAAATTCTTATAGAGGTTTTTCCAAAATTCCTTTTTAAATATTTAAACACACATATTCTCATAACAAATCTAAACAAAATATAGGCTGCAAAACAAGCAATAAATACATTTTGAACATTTCCTGTGGTAAAAATATACCCTAAGATGGAAAATAAGAATATGGGATCAAATATAGTCAGAAGGCTTAAAGAATACTTCTTTTTAATAAATGGCCACAATAATTTTGCGCCATAAGAATTAAATATATCAAAAAAGCTGTGGGAAATTCCTCCTAATAAAGCCCAAAATGCAAGATTAAAAAAACCAGCATCGGGATAAAAAAAGTTTAACAAAAACGCTATAAATACTGAAGAAGTCATTAGCCCTAATATAGAATGAGTAATACTTCTATGATTTTTCAAATAGGCACAATCCCCCCATTTTTGAAATATTATATCAATGTCTGGAAAAATCGCACCAACAACTATCGCTGCTGTAGCTGCATCAGCCACAGATACCTCATTGCCTGTAGCTTTCGCTAAGGCCATACCAATAACCCCATGGGTAAATGGATCCATTAACCACCCTCCTGTTTAGCATTTCACATGTTTTACAACATTTTTTGCATAATATTGTCCTAAATATTGTAAAAACCTATTGCTAAATTTATAGACTGTACATCCACTCATAAAACAATGCTTGTACAATCCATATAAAAAATATTATAGCACTATATTTTTCTAAAGTCATGAGAAATATATTCCCATTTGTAAAATAGAACCTTTATTCTTCTAGGGAAATTAAGTTGAAATTATTTTTTATTATCTCTTTTGTTTTTTCTTCATCATATATATAGTAGTATTGATTATCAATATATTCATCGTGTCCAGGCAATGTAAAAAAATTTATTTTGTCTGTATCAATTTTTTTTATAGTGCTCAGATAATAATTAAAATCACCTATTTCTATATTCGTAGTTACATTGTTTTTGATAATAAAGAAAATATCACCTATCTTAAGTAGATATTTAAGTTTTAGTTTCTGTTTTATAAATTCATTTATAAACTGTTGCTGTGTCTTTATTCGCCCCATATCACCATCTACATATCCTTCCCCTACCCTATTCCCCTTTCTATATCTTAAGTATTGCTCTGCTTTTTCCCCATCTAAAATTTGTTTTCCTTTATTAAGTCGAATATAAAGATTTTGATAAGGATCATCATACTTCATATCAAAAGGCACATCTATTTCTACACCATCTAATAAATCAATTACTTCTCTAAACCCTTCAAAATTCATTGTTAAATAGTAGTGAACAGGCATACCTATTAATTCTTCCACTTTTTCAATAATTTTTGCCTCCCCACCCATTCCTATTAGAGCATTTATCTTTGATCTTCTACCATTATTTAATTTAACCATGGTATCCCTTGCTATTGAAAGGATATTTACCTTTCCACTTTTAGGATGAAAATTTATTAACATAATTCCGTCCGATCTGTCTTCAGATTCATCCAGCCCCATAGCAAGTAAGTTTATGTACTCTGGATAATCCCCTTCTTTATAAATGTTTCTAACAATTTGTCTATTATGATAATTGTTCTCATTTTCCTTTGTTAAATTTATATTATCGGTTTTTGTAAAATTTAAAATTGTAAATACTCCTTCTACAAATAAAACAAGAGAAAACACCATGCAAATATAAAAAATGCTCTTTCTTAAATTCATAATTCCTCCTACTTTTATTTAATTCAAAAACTCCATCCTCTATAGAATAAAACACTTCCAAACTAAACCACCTAAACTTTATTTAGTATATGTTTTTTATGTTTTTTAATACAAAATAAGTGGATAAGCTATAGACCCTTGAAAATTCCTACAAAATCATTGGTTTTTAAACAAATTATAAATTGCATTTCTACTGCATAACTGCTATAATAAAAGCGATAAAGTGCACTAATTTTCTGTTTTAATACTTATTTTTTTGTTCTTATTTATAATAAATGATAAACTTACTTGAAAGGAATGTGAAAATTTCAATGTATATGTCATCTCATATTAGAACTGATTAAATCATACTAACAAAACAAAAAATATTATTTTTTTTTAAAGGTAGCATTATTATTTTATATATGCTGACAAAAATTTATTAACAATTCTAGTGGGGGTGTTAAAGAATGTGGAAAAAAATCTCGAAGATTTTTTTTATAATATTAATATTTTCCATATGTAATGTATATGGATTTGCACAAGATGAAAGCCTTGTACAAAATCCAACCTTTGAATTATCCGGTGAGTACGCTAAATTTTGGGAAACCTATCATTGGAGTGAAGATTCTGAAACAAGTGAGTTTGGTATTGATGAAAGTATAAGTCACACCGGTTCAAAAAGTGCTTATATTATAAGTTCTTCTCTAAGCGATGCAAGATATATTCAACATATTCCTGTAGAAGGAGATACTCTTTATAAATTTTCCTGTTGGATAAAAACAGAAAATGTCCCTGATGATACCCTAGGTGCAAATATTTCAATATTATACACTCTAACTACTTCCCGTGGCGTCACAGGTACAACTGAAAATTGGCAATATGTTGAGTTCTATGGGAAAACCAGCCCTGGCCAAGATACAGTTTCTCTTTCCCTATCCTTAGGTGGACATGGTAATTTAAGTTCAGGAAAAGCTTGGTTTGACACTGTGGAAATTGAAAAGGTAGATGAAGTTCCTGTTGGGGATACCGCATTAAGCTTAGATCCAAATAATTCGTCCAACTCTAGTGATACAAATAATGAAAATGATAATAATGTTTTATTTAAAATTCTTTTAATTCTTGTACCTATTATAATACTGGCATTTGTAGCTTTTATTTTTTATAAATCAAAAAAATCTTCTAATAATGAAAGTAAAAATACCCCTTCTAATAATGCTAAAAAAACCCTTCCTTCAGAGGAACACCAAATTTTCAAAGTAACCTTTGATAAGAAAGATTTAATAATAATGATCGCTATGACAGCTATCTATTTAGTAATAGCCTTATATAATCTTGGAAGTTTTAAAGCTCCAACTACTTCTTGGAAGTCCACTTCTCCAGGAGAAAGCTTTACAATAGACCTTGGAAAAGAAGCAACTTTATCAAGAATATACTTCTTTACAGGCTTAGGAGGAGGCAATATCAGCGTAGAATATCTTGATGATAACCAAACATTTTCTAATCTTATGACTTATTCAAAAGATAACGTTCTTGATGTTTTCAAATGGAAGTACGAAGCTGTATCACCTGTTACTACTAAAAGGCTTAAATTTACTTTTGAAAGTTCTAATACAACTATAAATGAAATAGCAATCGTGGAAAAAGGAAGTACCGAACCTTTAACAGGCATAACAATAGTGGATAAAAGTATTAGCAATCGTAATGAAGGAAATTTAGATAATCTTTTTGATGAACATAATCAATTCCACTATAGACCTTCATTTATGAACAGCATGTATTTAGATGAGATATATCATGGAAGAACTGCTTTTGAACATATAGAGGGATTACCACCTTACGAAACAACTCACCCACCTTTAGGCAAAGTATTTATGGCATTGGGTGTACTTATTTTTGGAATGGTGCCTTTCGGTTGGAGAATAATGGGTACACTTTTTGGTGTAGCTATGGTTCCTGCTATGTATGCTTTTGGTAAAAAAGTTTTTCAAGACAGATTCTTCGCATTTTCAGCTGCTTTTCTTATGATGTTTGATTCAATGCACTTTGCTCAGACACGAATAGCAACTATAGACAGTTACGTTACATTTTTTGTAATACTCATGTATTATTATATGTATGATTACTTTGTAAATAAGTCCTATGTATTAGGGTTTAAACAATCTCTAAAACCACTATTTTTAAGTGGTCTGTTCTTTGGATTTGGCGCTGGAAGTAAATGGATTGCTTTTTACGGTGCTGCAGGACTTGCTCTGTTGTTTTTCCTTAATAAATACTTAGAGTATACTGACTATAGAAAATTTGCTAAAAAAAGCAGAAAGAAACCCCCTTGGTTTAACGATTATAAAAGTTTATACTTATGGGGCACTATGGGGCTTTGTGTGATATTCTTTGTCATAATACCTGGAATAATATATTCACTATCATATATACCTTGGCTTAAAGTTCCTGGCGTAGATAGTTTTAAAATTGTTATAGATAACTTCAAAAGTATGTTAGACTATCACTCTAAACTTACTGCCACACACTCTTATCAATCAGCTTGGTGGGAATGGCCTTTTATGGCAAAGCCTATGGCCTTTTACTTTGGAAGAGACCTTCCTGCAAGAGTTGTATCTAAAATTTACACATTAGGAAATCCTGCCGTATGGTGGACTGGAATAGCTGCATTTTTAGCAATTACCACAATGGCACTTACAAAGGTGAAAAAATATTTTTCACTATTATTCGTTCTTGCATTATCTTCTTTTGCATATATATCTATACCTAAAGATTTTATACCATCTGCTGTCTGGATAATGCTTTTTATATTATTAACAGTGACAATACTTATATCCTCTAAGTTTGATAAAAAACTCATTGCTGTTTCTATAGGTTCTACCACTATATTTTCTGTAATTGTATATAGTTTTTATGATATTATAAAAACTAACAGATACTATATAGATTTTGATAATAGTTACTATAAAAATCTAAACGTACAGTCATTAATGTGGATATTTTTACTAACATCTATAGCTATTTTATTAGTGGGATTATTTAGATTTGACCGGAAATTCTTCCCTATAGTAGTGGCTATGATTTTTCAATATGTTCCTTGGGTAGGCGTTCCAAGATGTACGTTTATATATCACTATTTTACCATTATACCTTTCTTGATATTATGTATTTTATATGTAATAAAGAAAATCATTGATAAGTGGAAGGATTTTAAATACTTTGCTTATATTTACCTGGCATTGGTTTTAGCAGTTTTTATACTCTTCTATCCAATTGTTTCAGGTATGCATGTAAATAATTCTTATTTAGGATTAATAGAATGGTTTTGGAAATTTTAAAATAATTACTTTGGAGGGAAAAAATATGTCTGACAAAATAATTTGTTCTGTAGTAGTGCCCCTTTATAATGAGGAAGAAGTTCTTTTAGAAACATATAAAAGACTCAAAAAGGTTATGGACTCTACAAACGTATCTTATGAAATTATATTTGTTAACGATGGTAGTAGAGACAAAACTTTAGACATGGCACATGAAATATGTAATAACGATACTAAAATTAAATTAATTAACTTTGCAAGAAACTTTGGGCATCAAATTGCTATAACTGCAGGTATGGACTATTCTGAGGGACAGTCTATTGTTGTTATAGATGCAGATTTACAAGACCCTCCTGAATTAATTCCAAAAATGCTGGAAAAGTGGAAAGAGGGCTATGATGTTGTATATGGAAAAAGACTTGCAAGAGAAGGAGAGACCTTCTTTAAAAAGCTTACAGCTAAAGTTTTTTATCGCTTCTTAAGAAAAATGACTGATGTAGAAATCCCTGTAGATACTGGAGATTTTAGATTAATTGACAGAAAAGTTGCAGAAGCTCTTAAACTGGTTAACGAGCGTAATAGATATATAAGAGGAATAATAAGCTGGCTTGGATTTAAACAAATAGGAGTTGAATTTAATAGAGATAAACGATTTGCTGGTGAAACCAAGTATCCTTTAAAAAAGATGCTTAAATTTGCTTTTGATGCGATAACCTCATTTTCATATAAACCTTTAAAATTGGCTTCATATACAGGCTTTTTATTGTCATTTTCAAGCTTTATATATCTTTTAGTTGTACTTTACACCAAACTGTTTGGAAAGGGATTTGTACAATCTGGTTGGGCTTCTACCTTGGCTGTAAACCTGTTTTTTAACGGTATTACATTGATGATACTTGGCATAATTGGAGAATATATAGGAAGAATATATGATGAAGCTAAAGGCAGACCACTATACATTATAAAGGAAACTAAAAATTTCTCTGAAGATAAATCAGATAAAATAACAGTAAGGTAAGTGTTTTAACGAGGCAGGAGATATACTTGCCTCGTTATTAATAATTACAACAAAAAACCTTGTCAATAACTTTTATCATTGACAAGGTTTTTTTGGTGGAGGGAGATGGATTCGAACCATCGAAGGCTTTGCCAACAGATTTACAGTCTGCCCCCTTTGGCCACTCGGGAACCCCTCCATATGGAGCTGGTGGACGGATTTGAACCCCCGACCTG
>DUVG01000018.1 GCA_012841175.1 Clostridium sp. | reverse complement strand
TTTACAGCCCACACAACAAATCCTGTTCCTTTAATTGCAATAGGTTTAGGAGATGTTTCTCTAAAAGAAGGACGATTAGCTGATATTGCTCCTACAATCCTTGACATTATGGGGGTTGAAAAGCCTGATGAAATGACAGGAGAGTCTATAATCAAAAAATAAAATTATTAGATTAATTAGATTTGGGGCTGCCGCATAAGTAGTTAAAAAACCATTTGTGCAAGCAGCCCTTAAGGTTGTAAATAAACTAAATAAGAACCTTTAAGTAAACCAAATAATATACTGTTATAAAGACCTGAAATTGAGGTGCTTAAAGTGGACAGTATTGTAAAATTAAAAGATGTTTCTATGAAGTACCATTCTTTAAATGGAGAAATAGATGCATTATGTAATATCAATTTCTCAGTAAAAAAAGGAGAATTCTTTAGCATTGTAGGTCCTAGTGGATGTGGTAAATCAACGTTGCTTTCTCTTATAGCTGGGCTAATTAAGCCCTCTCGTGGTGAAGTTTTGCTAAATGGAAGTCCAGTTTTGGGGATATCAGAAAAAGTAGGATACATGTTTCAAAAAGATCACCTTTTTGAATGGAGAAATATTTTACAAAATGTACTTCTAGGTTTTGAAATCAAAAAAAACATTTCAAAAGAAAACAAAAAATATGTGTTGGATCTTTTGGACACATATGGTCTAGGTGAATTTAAGGATAAATACCCATCACAATTATCAGGTGGAATGAGACAAAGAGCAGCTCTTATAAGAACACTTGCTTTAAAACCAGAAATACTTCTTTTAGATGAGGCCTTCTCTGCATTGGACTATCAAACAAGGCTTTCTGTTGCTGACGACATATTTAGAATAATAAAGAAAGAAAATAAAACAGCAATACTTGTAACCCACGATATAGCCGAAAGTATAAGTTTGTCAGACAGGGTCATGGTTCTTTCCAAAAGACCGGGAACTGTAAAAAGCATACACAATATTGTACTGTCAAAAAAGGAAAACAGCCCATTAGCAGCAAGAGAGGCACCAGAATTTAAAGATTATTTCAACATGATATGGAAGGAGCTTGATGTTCATGTTTAGTTCTAAAAAGGTGCCGGTATCAAAAGAACATATGGAATATTTGAGAAAAATAAAACTTGAAAAACTATTTATAATATTTGCACAAATTGCTTTGGTGGTATTGCTGTTTGTTTTATGGGAAGTAGTTGCAAATTTAAAGCTTATAGACGCATTTATAACAAGTCAGCCTTCTAGGATTATAAAAACTTTTTTAAACCTCTATAATGAAGGGGAACTTTTTAAACATATTGGAGTTACATGTGCAGAAACAGTTGTAGGGTTTTTGGTAGGTACATTATTAGGTACAATAGCAGCTATTATTCTATGGTGGTCAAATTTTCTTTCAAAGGTCATGGAGCCATATCTCATTGTACTAAACAGTTTACCTAAAATAGCATTAGGGCCTATTTTTATAGTCTGGATAGGTGCTGGGCCTGCTGCAATAGTAGTGATAGCCATGTCCATATCTATAGTTGTAACTATACTTGAAGTTTTAAACGGCTTACAGTCAGTAGATAAAGATAAAATAAAGCTTGTTAAAACTTTTGGAGCAAATAAACTTCAGGTACTGTCTAAAGTTGTACTTCCTTCTTCTTATCCTATTATTGTCAATGCTCTTAAAGTTAATGTAGGACTATCCTGGGTAGGTGTGATAGTGGGAGAATTTCTAGTATCTAGATCGGGGATAGGTTATCTTATTGTCTATGGCGGTCAAGTATTTCAGTTGGATTTGGTTATGACAAGTGTATTAATTTTATCTATTGCAGCAACCCTCATGTATCAGATGGTGGCATTTTTTGAAAAACTTATTATTAAATCTAAATAAAATTATTTACAATTCACTTATCAAAGGGATAAAAAATTTATTTAAATTAGGAGGTGTGTTAGTATGAAAAAGATTTTGGTTTTTCTTTTGATTTTAGGAATTTTAGTTTTATTTTGTGCATGTAACAAAAGTGATTATCAAAAGATACGTTTAAATGAAGTCACCCATTCGGTTTTTTATGCTCCCCAATATGTAGCTTTAAATTTAGGCTTTTTTGAAGAAGAAGGGCTAGAGATAGAACTTACAACAGGGCAGGGGGCAGATAAAGTTATGACTTCTGTTTTAGCAGGTCAGGCAGATATTGGATTTGCAGGACCAGAAGCTGCAATTTACGTTTACAATGAAGGTAGTGAAGATTATGGAGTGGTTTTTGCCCAACTTACCAAAAGGGATGGTTCATTTCTAGTGGGAAGAAAACCTGAAGAAAATTTTAAATGGGAAAATCTTAAAGGCAGTGTTTTAATAGGTGGTAGAAAAGGCGGCGTGCCCTATATGACGCTAGAATATGTACTTAAAAAAAATGGATTAAATCCTAAAGAAGACTTGGTTGTTGATACCAGCATACAATTTGCCCTAATGGCGGGAGCTTTTACTGGAGGACATGGAGATTATGTAACTTTGTTTGAACCTACAGCATCTATGCTAGAAAAAGAAGAAAGAGGATATGTTTTAGCTTCCATCGGTAAAGAAAGTGGAGAAATACCTTATACAGCCTACTTTGCAAAAAAAAGCTATATAGAAGAAAATAAAGAGTTGATTCAAAAATTCACAAATGCAGTTTATAAAGGACAACAGTGGGTAAAAGAGCATACCCCAGAAGAAATAGCAGAAGTTATCAAGCCTTCTTTTCCTGATGCAGATGAAGATATTCTAATAAAAGTTGCCCAAAGATATAAAGAAAATGATGCATGGTGCAGCGATCCAATTATGAAAAAAGAGGCTTTTGAACTTTTGCAAGAAGTGATGAAAGAGGCAGGGGAACTGACAAAGGAAGTTCCTTTTGAAGAGATAGTGGATAATGAGTTTGCAAAAAAAGCAATAGAAGGCAATTAAAATCATCTTGGTGGTTTTAGACCAAAAAACTGATAGTAATCAACTTTTATATTACCATTATAAAGTTTTCTCTTTTTGCTGGCTTTTTTACCATACAACTTTTCAAATTCTTCTATAGAGGTTAAAAAATACTTTGACCAAGTGGGGTAATTTTCAAAGGTTTTTCCTAAATGCCTATATAAATTCTCCACTTCTTTTTTTCCGCTAATTCGTTCACCATATGGGGGATTAGATATTATTACACCATAGTCCTCTTTTATTTTTACATCTTTAAAATCACAAACAGAAAATTCTATACAGTCATCAACGCCAGCCTCAAAGGCATTTTCTTTTGCCAACTCTATAGCTTCAGCATCAATATCTGATGCATAAATTTTTAAATTAATATCCTGATCAATTGCTTGAAGGGCAATGCGTTTTTCTTCTTTCCATATACTTTTATCTATAATAGGCCATTTTTGAGATGCAAAGCTTCTATTAAGCCCTGGTGCAATATTTTTTCCTATAAGGGCAGCTTCAATGGGAATGGTACCTGAGCCACAAAAACAGTCTAATAAAGGCTTAGTTTTATTCCAATAACTTACCATAATCATTGCAGAGGCAAGAGTTTCTTTAATAGGTGCCGTTACAATTCTTTCTCTATATCCTCTTTTATGGAGGGCAGTGCCACTTGTGTCTATAGTCAAAGTTGCAATATCTTTTAAAAGAGATACCTGAATTGTGTATTCAGCCCCAGTTTCTTCAAACCATTCCACATTATATTTTGATTTTAATTTTTCTACAACAGCTTTTTTTACAATTGCCAGACTGTCTGAAATGCTAAAAAGCTTTGACTTTACCGATTTACCCAAAACGGTAAATTTGCCATCTACAGTTATCCATTCATCCCAAGGAAGTGCCTTGGTTTTTTCAAATAGTTCTTCAAAGGAAAGTGCTTTAAATTCTCCTATTTTAAGCAGTACTCTGTCAGCACATCTTAAATGAATATTAGCTTTAGCAATGCTAGACAAATCCCCCTTAAAAGTGACTTTTCCGTTTTCAGTCATTATATCTTTAAATCCTAAGTTTAGTACCTCTTTTTTTACCATGGCTTCTATGCCGGCAGCGCATGTAGCAATAAGTTCTATTTCTTTCATGATACTTCCTTTCTAAAAATCATATTTTAAATTTGTTGTATTTACTTCTAGCATCATCTAGAGCATTTTCTCCAATGGATGTTATTTTTTCAAGCATTATTTTATCGTCCACCTGTTTAACAACCTTTTTCATCAATCCTTGAAAGTTTTTACCGTCATCAGGAAATGTTGAATAGGCAGTATAAAAAAGCTCATTAAAATCAACATTTAATTTATTTAAAGCTTCTGAAACATTAGTCTTTATTTTTTCAACAACTTTTGATGCCCCGGATGCATCTGTAAAGGGCAGTATTACCAAAACATCTTTGTTTTCATTAAATATAACAGTATCTGTATACCTTGAAGAAAGTTTT
>DUVG01000132.1 GCA_012841175.1 Clostridium sp. | reverse complement strand
GGAATCAAAGGCGCTAGTAAAAGGAGAGTACGGCAAAACTCCTGCACCTATTAATCCTGAAATACAAAAAAAGATTTTAAATGGTGAAAAACCTATTACTAAAAGACCAGCAGATTTTATAAAGCCTGAACTTAAAAATATAAAAAATGAAATGAAAGAGTACTTAGAGCAGGATGAAGATATACTATCTTATGCACTATTTCCACCTGTTGCAAAAAAATATTTTGAGTTTAGAAAAGCAAAAAAATATGGGATAGACCCTGATATGGTTGATTATGAAAATAAAGTACATCCTATATAAAGAAAAGTAAATAAAAAGCACTTCAATAATTTATATAATGAAGTGCTTTTTATACGTCTTTATTTTTGTTTTAATTTTATTTTTGGTAATTTATTTAAGTTATAGTGACAAAATATTTTAAATCTGATATTCTTATATTAATAAATATTGAATATAAATAATATTGTTTTAATTTTTGGGAGGTTATAATATGTCAAAATATTGTAGTAGCTGTGGAAGAGCTTTACAAGAAGGTGAAAATTGCTTTTGCAATGAAGTAGTAGCACAAGAAGGTACAGGGATTATCTTAGAAAAAGCATCAGCTGAAGTTACAGAAGAAAATACACAAAATCAAATGGAACAAAAGATCGTATTATCAAAAACTGAAAACCAAAATTGGCAAGAAAATCAGGTGAATACAGGTGAAAACATTGCAAAACCTTCAAATGAAAACAATAACACAGAAGGTGTTAGTCAAGAAGAGTTTTTTTCATCTGAAAAAGCAAAAGAAGTTATTGGCAATACATCTAATTATCTAAAGACAATGTTTGATTTTTCAGTTAATTTTATTAAAAATCCTTTAGCTACAATAAAATATAATGCTGTTAATCATGATTTTAAAAAGGGTTTATTTTTTGGAGGATTACAATCTTTATTATTTTCCATTATTTTTGTTATTATTGCTGCTCAAACTAGCAGAAGTATTAGTAATATATTTGGTTTTGGAGCAAAGATATCCTATTTTGGAATCTTTTTTAAATCATTAATATTTTACGCTACAACATTTATACTTTTACCTGTTTCATTCTTTATTACATCAAAAATTTTCAAACTCAACTCAAGCTTTAAAGCACTTATAACAATTGTAGGAATAGCGTCTATTCCAATAACTATGGCTACAGTAATTTCTGTAATAGGAACACTTGTCTCTTCATATTCAATAGTTCTGTTATTTGGAGCTAGTATTTTTTCAATTATACTTACATATATAGGCTTAAACGAAACAGTATCTATAGATGAAGAGAAAATTGTATACTGGAATGCAACTGGATTTACTTTGTTTTTAGTATTATTATTTGTAGCGATAGCTATTATTGAATATAACCCACTTGCATTTATAAGAATTTTTTAAAAAATTCTTATAAATTATAAAAGTTATATAGTATTTATGTTTATATAAAAAATAAGAGCTGGACTTAAAAATCCGCTCTTATTTTTTGTATTTCATAGAAAGAATTACTTATAGGGAAGCTTATTAATTATTTCAAGTACATATCTACTTAAAATAACAGAATCTGCTGAATTTATTACACCGTCGCTATTTAAATCAGCTGCATCAAAATTTACATTTTGAACTGGAATTTCTAAAATAATTCTTCCAAGGAGCATACAGTCAGTAGAGTTAACTCTTCCATCTCCATTTAAATCACCATATATAAATTCTAGTTCTGGAGTAGGTGTTGGCTCAGGAACATCTGGACCTCCTGGAGGCTCTTCACCCCAAAGAAGTACACCATCATCATATATTGGTATTAAAGGTGTCATACCAGCAAAGGATATGTTATCATAGTCAGGGTCATCATGT
>DUVG01000131.1 GCA_012841175.1 Clostridium sp. | reverse complement strand
ATGTTTATCCTTCACAGGCTAACTTTATATGTTTTGAAGTGCCAGATGCCTCTAAAGTGTATAAACAATTAGAAGCCAAAGGCATTTTGATTAGAAGTTTTGGAAACGCTCCTATTTTAGGGAATTGTGTCAGAATAAGTGTGGGAAGCAAAGAACAAAACGATATTTTATTAAAAGAATTAGCAGAATGTCTAAAATAGTTTAAAAATAAGGTCGTTTAGCCCAATCTAAACGGCTTTGTTTTTATTTTTAAAAGATTTTTTTATGCAAATTAGTAGAATTAATATCCTTTTATCTGTTATAATAATATGGGTTTATTAAAAGAATACATGGAGGTAAGGGATGATAAGAAAAGCAAGTCTTAAAAGAAAGACTTATGAAACAGACATTAGTATGGGACTTAATATAGATGGTGAAGGTACTAATAATATTAGTACAGGAATAGGTTTTTTTGACCACATGCTAAATCTTTTTGCAAGGCACGGTCTTATGGATTTAACGGTGGAAGTAAAAGGTGATTTAGAGGTGGATGCTCATCACACTGTTGAAGACGTTGGAATTGTACTTGGACAGCTGATAAAAGAAGCACTAGGGGACAAAAAGTCTATAAAAAGGTATGGAACATCCTATGTACCCATGGACGAATCTTTGGTTTTAGTATCCCTTGATTTAAGTGGAAGACCATTTTTGGTATTTGATGTAGATTTCACATGTGAAAGAGCAGGTACTATGGAAACGGAGCTTTTTGAAGAGTTTTTTAGAGCTGTATCACATAATGCAGGTATCACACTGCATATAAAATTATTACATGGCAGTAATACACACCATATAGCAGAGGCTATTTTTAAGGCTTTTGGAAGGGCTCTTGATGAAGCAACAAAGATAGATGATAGAATCAAAGGGATTATGTCAACCAAAGGAACACTTGGTTAAAATAACAATTGGTGCAGCAATGTTTTTGAATTGTGGGAGGTATTGAATTATGATTATTTATCCGGCAGTAGATATTAAAGATGGAAGGTGTGTAAGGCTTGTTCAGGGTGAGTTTGACAAAGTCACTATTTACTCCGAGGATCCCGTTGAAATGGCTTTAAAATGGGAAGGGCTTGGAGCTGAATACCTTCATGTGGTGGATTTAGATGGAGCGAGAACTGGGGAGACTCAAAATATTTCCATTACAAGTGAAATAGCCTCAAAAGTTAAGATGCCAATTCAGTTAGGAGGAGGAATAAGGTCCATTGAAATAATTGAAAAGGTTATTTCAAAAGGAATTCAAAGAGTAATACTTGGAACTTCTGCAGTAAAAAATCCTGACTTGGTTAAAAAGGCAATTGAAATTTATAAAGAGAAAATAGTAATTGGAATAGATGCAAAAGATGGAATGGTAGCAATTGATGGATGGGAAAATACAAGTGATTTTACAGCTATAGATTTTGCCAGCAAAATGGTAGAGTTAGGTGCAAAGACAATAATATATACCGATATTGCACGAGATGGCATGTTAACAGGTCCAAATTTAATTGCTATGAGAGAAATGGCTCAGTCAGTGGATGCAGAAATCATAGCTTCTGGTGGCGTAAGCAGCCTTAAGGATATAAAGGATTTAAAAGAAACAGGTGTATCAGGTGTTATTGTTGGAAAAGCACTATATACAGGAGATCTAGACTTAAAAGAGGCAATAAAAATAGGTAAGGAATAGTTTTTAGATAGGATAGAATGAGGAGGGGTAGAAAATGTTTATAAAGAGAATAATTCCTTGTTTAGACGTGCATGAAGGAAGAGTTGTTAAAGGAGTAAATTTTGAGAATTTAAAAGATGCGGGGGATCCTGTGGAAATTGCAGCTTATTACAATGAAGCAGGAGCTGACGAACTTGTTCTTTTAGATATAGCAGCTACGTCTGAGGCAAGGGATATTATGATTGACGTTGTTGAAAAGGTCGCTGAAAAATTAACCATTCCTTTCATAGTTGGTGGAGGAATAAGAAAATTAGATGATGTTAGAGACTTACTAAAGGCTGGTGCTGATAAAATTTCAATTAATTCTGCTGCCATAGAAAATCCCCAACTTATTACAGAATGTGCTTCACGTTTTGGAAGCCAGTGTGTTATTGTAGCTGTTGATGCAAAAAAGCGTGAAGACGGTTCAGGCTGGGATGTTTACAAAGATGGTGGAAAAGTAAATACAGGGCTGGACATTGTACAGTGGGTAGCACAAATTGAAAGTCAGGGAGCTGGAGAAATCCTGCTTACAAGTATGGATTGTGACGGGACTAAAAATGGGTACGATATTGAGCTTATGAAACTGGTGACTCAAACAGTGAGGCTTCCTGTTATTGCTTCAGGTGGCGCGGGACAAATGGAGCATTTTTATGATGCAATAGCAGAGGGTAGGGCAGATGCAGTACTTGCAGCATCACTATTCCATTTTAGAGAAGTTGAAATAATGGAATTGAAAAAATATTTAAAGGAAAAAGGAATAGAGGTAAGGATGAATGAAGATGAATGAAATAATTAAAAATATAAAATTTGACGATAAAGGATTAATACCTGTTATAGCCCAGGATTATAATACTAATGAAGTGCTTATGATGGCATATATGAATAAAGAGGCTTTAGAGAAGTCTTTAGAAACAGGCAAGGCTCATTATTTTAGCAGAAGTAGAAATAAGCTATGGCAAAAAGGTGAAACTTCTGGTCATTATTCTTGTTTTTACAGAGAAATTTGTGAAAAAGAAGGTTTAAAAGAAACACAGGAAAAAGTATTTGAT
>DUVG01000130.1 GCA_012841175.1 Clostridium sp. | reverse complement strand
TGATAAAACAGGCTGTTTACCAAGGGACAGTGTTTCAATTAACTATGTAATGGGTAATATTTTAGTAAGAGATGAAAAGACTGTTTCAGACTATCAAATGGATAAAATTGATGTTGTTTTTCCAGTTCTCCACGGGTGCAATGGGGAAGATGGTACTATACAGGGATTTCTTGAACTTATGGGAATACCTTATGTAGGATGTGGAGTTTTAAGTTCTGCTGTTGGAATGGATAAAGTTTATGCAAAAATAATATTTGAAAAGGCAGGGATACCTCAGGCAGATTATCTGTATTTTACAAGGAAAGAGATTGCCAAAGAGGCTTTGATTATTGCACAAAAAGTGGAAGATAAATTTAGCTACCCTGTTTTTATAAAGCCTTCTAATGCAGGGTCATCAGTAGGAGTTTCAAAGGCAGGGGATAGGGATGAACTTTTAAAAGCATTAGATTATGCAGCAAAGCATGACAGAAAAGTAATGGTGGAAGAGTTTATAGATGGAAGAGAAGTTGAGTGTGCAGTATTAGGAAATGATGAACCTATGGCATCAACTGTGGGTGAAATAGTACCTAACAACGATTTTTATGATTATAAGGCAAAATATATAGATAATAAATCTAAAATATTAATACCTGCAGACCTTCCAGATGATGTTATAGAACAGATAAGAGAATATGCTGTTAGAGCATTTAAGGCATTAGATTGCAGTGGACTTTCAAGGGTGGACTTTTTTGTTCACAGAGAAACTATGAAGGTATTAATAAATGAAATAAATACACTGCCAGGATTCACAGACATAAGTATGTATCCTATTCTTTGGAAAGAGGCAGGGATATCCTATGGAGAGCTTATTGAAAAGCTTATTGATTTGGCAATAGAAAGATTTGAAGATAATGTTAGAGAAGTAGATGCATAAATTGACTATTTTCTTTAAAGTTTTGAAATAAAGAAACAACTTAAAACTAATGAAGAAAAAGACTTAAACATGAAAGGGCTAAATGCCCTGAGACTTTATTGGGGGAATACACATGGATAATAGACCGATAGGTGTTTTTGATTCTGGATTAGGTGGATTAACTGTTTTAAATGAAATAAATAATTTACTGCCCTTAGAGAGTATAGTTTATTTTGGGGACAGTGGAAGAGCACCATATGGGACTAAATCAGAAGAGACTGTTATAAAGTACACATTTCAGGACATACGATTTCTTTTAAATCAAGATATAAAGATGATTGTAATTGCTTGTAATACAGCTAGTGCATGTAGTTTAGAACTGGTAAAGAATAATTTTGATATACCAGTTGTAGAAGTTGTTCAACCAGGTGCTGTGGCAGCTGTGAATGAGACAAAAAACAAAAGGATTGGAGTAATAGGTACCATTGCAACAATTGAAAGTGGTGTATATGAAAAAGCTATAAAACGCCTTGATTCAGCTGTTGAAGTTTACTCAAAGGCTTGTCCATTGTTTGTTCCACTAGTGGAAGAAGGTTGGTGGGATAATGACATTGCATACAAAATAGCACAAGAGTATATGAAACCTTTGAAGGAAAAGGATATTGATACACTGGTTTTAGGATGTACCCACTATCCACTTTTGAAAAATGTTATTTCGAAAGTTATGGGGGATGGTGTTAAACTTGTAAATTCAGCCTTAGAAGTTGCTAAGGTAGTAAAGGAGGTTATAGATGTAAAGAGAATTGAGAGAGATAATACTATTACACCTGTATATAGGTATTATACAAGTGACAGTGTGAAAAAGTTTGAATCTCTAGGCAATTCCATTTTGAACGGAAGAATACATTCTGCTGAAAGAGTTGATATTGAAAGATATTAAAAAAAGGCATTACTTTACAGCAAACAATGAAGAAAGCTATGGATAGGCAAGCAGGAAAGTATTAAACTAAGAGGGTATGCACCCTTTATAAAATGGAGGAGATGCATTATGAATAAAAATGTTATTATTTCTGTAAAAGGGATTCAAACTTCAGGGAATAAAGTTGTAAATACACTTGAATTAGTTACAGAGGGCAGATACTATAAAAAAGGTAATGCTTATTATGTTACTTATAAGGAAAGTAAAGTTACAGGAATGGAAGGAACTACAACAACTTTAAAGATAGGAGAAGATGGAGTAGTTACTTTGATGAGATTTGGCTCAGTGAATACTCAATTTATATTTGAGCAGGGACAAAAGCATATGTCATACTATGACACTAAGTATGGAACTTTTACAATAGGAGTAACAACAAATATTGTAAGGGTTGATATTGATGATAAAGGTGGAGAAGTAAGGGTTGACTATCAATTGGATATAGATGATAATAAATCCGGGCAGAATGATTTTCATATGTTTATAAGAGAGGTAGGGCAGTTTAATGGCGAATATAGTGGAGAACATAAGGAAACAAATTAATAAAGTGGTGAAAAACTCTATTTCAAAGGCTGTGGAAAAGGAAGAACTTCCAGAGCTTAAAATAGAAGAAATAACTGTAGAAATTCCAAAAGAAAAGTCACATGGAGATTTTTCTACAAATATAGCGATGCAGACAGCTAAAATTGCCAAAAAGGCACCAAGGCAAATTGCAGAGATTATTATTAATAATATGGACTTTAAAAGTACTTATATTGAAAAAGTTGAAATTGCCGGTCCAGGGTTTATAAATTTTTATTTAAACAATGATTGGCTGTATGATTCCCTAAGGGACATACAAAAGTTAAAAGAAGAATATGGCAGAATAGATATAGGGGGCGGCCAGAAAGTTATGGTTGAGTTTGTTAGTGCAAATCCGACAGGGCCGCTCCATATGGGAAATGCTCGTGGAGGAGCATTAGGAGACTGTATAGCTAGTGTTCTTGAAAGGGCAGGATATGATGTTACAAGGGAGTTTTATGTGAATGATGCAGGAAATCAAATTGAAAAATTTGGAATATCCCTTGAGGCTAGATATCTACAGCTTATAAAGGGAGAAGATGCTGTTGAGTTTCCCGAAGATGGATATCATGGAGAAGATATAATAGAGCACATGAAAAACTATATAGAAGAACATGGGGACAAGCTTATTGATGTTGACAGTAGCCAGAGGCGAAAAGAGCTTGTTGAGTATGCTCTTCCTAAAAATATTGAAAGAATTAAAAATGCTTTAGAGGAGTACGGTGTCAAATTTGATGTTTGGTTTTCAGAGCAGTCTTTATATGACGGTGGTGAAATAGAAGAAACTCTTGAATACTTAAAAGAAAAGGGTTATACCAAAGAGGAACAAGATGCTCTTTGGTTTAAGGCAACTTTGTTTGGAGCTGAAAAGGACGAGGTTATAGTTAGAAACAATGGAATTCCTACATATTTTCTTGCTGATATTGCATATCACAGAAATAAGTTTTTAAAAAGAAAATTTGACAGAGTTATAAATCTATTAGGTGCTGACCACCATGGACATGTTTTTAGAATGAAATGTGCAGTGGAATCCCTTGGAATTAATCCGGACAAGCTTGATGTTGTATTATTTCAACTAGTGCGTCTATACAGAAATGGTGAAATAGCTAGAATGTCAAAGAGGACAGGAAAAGCGATATCCTTGACGGATCTTTTAGAGGAAGTGGGAAGAGATGCGGCAAGATTTTTCTTCAATACCAAGGCGTCAGGAAATCACTTAGATTTTGATTTGGATTTGGCAGTTAAAAAATCAAATGAAAATCCTGTTTTCTATGTTCAGTATGCACATGCAAGAATATGCAGTATGCTTACTCTTTTAGAAAGTGATGGAATAAAAGTTCCTGATGTTGATACTGTAAATGTTTGTTTACTAGATAAAGATGAAGAAATTGAACTTTTAAAAAGGCTTGCCCAGTACCCTGAAGAAATAAGGTTAACTGCCGAGACGCTAGAACCAAGCAGACTTACCCGCTATGTTTTAGATGTTGCAGCAGCATTTCATAGCTTTTATAATGCTTGCAGGGTAAAGGGAGAAGAAGAAGAAATAATGAAGGCAAGGCTTCTGCTGGTTGAAAGCACAAAAGTTGTTATACGAAATGTTTTAGAGCTGCTTAGCATAAATGCCCCAGAAAAGATGTAGTATTAGAGAGCTTTAAAAGTGAGGGTGCTTTATGCACCCAAAGCTTTTATTGTATATTTTGGAGGGATAGATATATGGGTATTCAGCTTAAAAGAGTAAAGGTTAAAAATGAGGAGATTTCACCTAAGGTGCTTACAGCTGCTTTATTTTCACGAGTTGAACAAATGCCAAAGGGGTATGCTTTAAAAGAACGGTATGTATATGACTATGAATTTGAGTTTATTTTATATAGTGACGGCGCTTCTATGATAATTGATGACAAACATTATGAACTTAAAGAAGGAGATGTTATTTATAGAAAACCTGGTCAGTATACCCAGGGGTTTATGCCGT